>JBGOWS010000156.1:0-5436 GCA_041478735.1 Thermodesulfovibrionia bacterium
CACTCACTTCCACGATGACCCAAGAATAAATATGTACTGCTTTTTAAGACATTTTACAGATTAAAAGAAGTAGAGGTATTATCATCTCAAAACGTCCTGGCAGAAGCCTACAATCGATTTTTTCAGACTACCCTAAATCTAATATCATAGTATCCACTATTACTTCTTTTGACATTCAAGATGTTTTTGGTTCTTTCTCATTTCGAATGGGTAAAATCCCCTCCTTTACAAGGAGCAACCACCACTTAATCCCCTCCTTTACAAGGAGGGGTAGGGGAGGTGTATAATGAGAATCTCCGTCAATCTCTACGGCTAATTTCAATTCAGGACAATAAAAATCTATCACAAAATGCTCCACACTATACTGTCTTCTGAATTTATAGCCCTCCACACTACTTCAACCCCCTTAAGTCCCCCTTGACAAGGGGGGAGTTGAGAGGGGTAAGTTTGCTCCATAAGATGATCTCTGCCGGTGGCATATTGCTTCTCAATGTCTTTCTCTTTATTTTAAGTGATTATAAACTATTCTTCCGACAATACTAAGCTTGCTTATTAATATCACCACATAAACACAATATCTTGGGGTCTCGGAAGAATAGTTTATAATCACTTAACTTTTTAGTTGAATTAAGGAGGCATACATGAAGATTTTAATTACTGGAAACATGGGTTATATAGGGCCTTGTGTTGTTCAACGACTTCGAGCTTCTTATCCAAAGGCAACACTGATCGGCCTTGATATGGGATATTTTGCAAATTGTTTGACAAACACAGAAATCCTTCCTGAGTGCAGAGTTGATTTGCAATATTTTTCAGACATAAGACATGTATCAGAAGATATGCTGCAAGATATAGATGGAATCGTACACTTAGCTGCCATATCCAATGATCCAATGGGCAATACTTTTGAAGAGGTAACTTTTGGAATTAATTATCATGCAACTATCGAATTGGCAAAAAAAGCCAAGGAAGCAGGGGTAAAAACATTTGTTTACGCTTCCAGTTGCAGTATGTACGGTTCTGCTGAGGATGGACCGAGGAGTGAAAAGTCTCCACTGAATCCACTTACTGCTTATGCCAAGTCTAAGGTTCTATCTGAAAAAGGTCTTGAAAAATTGGCAGACAAAAAATTTAATGTAACAAGTCTGAGATTTTCAACAGCCTGCGGAATGAGCGAGAGGCTGAGATTAGATTTAGTCTTAAATGATTTTGTAGCAGGCGCAGTTGCCTCTAAAAAAATTACCATTTTAAGTGATGGGACACCCTGGAGACCGTTGATAAACATAAAAGACATGGCACGGGCGATTGATTGGGCAATCAGTAGAAACTTTACCGACGGAGGAGAATTCTTAGCTGTAAATGTTGGCAGTGATGAATGGAATTACCAGGTGAAGGATTTGGCTGAAGCTGTAGCGAAGGTTATCCCGGATGTAGATATTTCGATTAACAAGAATGCCCAACCAGATAAAAGATCCTACAGAGTAAGTTTTGACCTTTTTAAAAAATTGGCTCCGGATTATCAACCAGAAGTTGACTTGATAACCACTATAAAAGAGTTGAAGAATGGATTGGAAGCCATGGAATTTAAGGATGAACATTTTCGTAACTCTAAATTCATGAGACTAAAGGTCTTGACACATTTGCGAAATAAACATTTATTGACGGAAAAGTTTGAATGGGCAGATAAATACTCAGGAGCATAAAGGATGACAAATGCAAAATACAAGTGCCGTTTTTGCGAAACGCCTTTAAAGTACATCTTTGTCGATTTAGGTATGTCACCATTAGCAAATTCATATCTGAAAGCCGGACAGCTCCAGCACATGGAACCATACTATCCTCTATGTGTCTATGTTTGTGAAAAGTGCTACTTGGTTCAACTACCTGAATTTCAATCTCCAGAAGATATTTTTAGTGATTATGCTTATTTTTCTTCTTATTCTGAATCATGGCTTACACATGCTAAGGATTATACTGAGCTGATGATTGCCCGTTTCGGATTTGATTCTCATAGTAAGATTGTTGAGATTGCCAGCAACGATGGGTATCTCCTTCAATATTTCAAAGAAAGAGGTATCCCTGTATTAGGTATTGAGCCTGCAAAGAATGTTGCGAAAGCTGCACAAGAGGCAGGCATTCCAACTATCGTTAAATTCTTCGGAACTCAAACAGCCGAAGAATTAGCCACTGAGGGAAAATATGCAGACCTTTTGATAGGAAACAATGTATTGGCTCATGTGCCGAACATGAATGATTTTGTTAGGGGGATGAAAATAATTCTAAAACCGAATGGCGTTATCACTATGGAGTTTCCCCACCTGATGCGGCTTATGGATGAAAACCAGTTTGATACTATCTACCACGAGCATTTTTCGTATTTTTCTTTTATCACTGTGGAAAAGATTTTTGCAAGTCATGGTCTGACCCTCTTCGATGTGGATGAACTCCCCACACATGGTGGCTCCTTAAGAATTTATGCGCGTCATACCGAAGATAACTCTAAGCCTATTGGTCAAAAGATAACCGATTTGAAGAAGCGGGAGGATGCTGCCGGCTTCACACGCTTGGAATACTATCGGTTATTCTCTGAAAGGGTAAAAGAAACAAAAAGAAAAATATTGACCTTCTTAATTGAAGCCAAGCGAGACGGAAAGTCTTTAGTCGGATATGGGGCCCCTGCCAAGGGTAATACACTTCTGAATTACTGTGGTATCCGGTCGGATTTCATCGACTATACTGTTGACCGGAGCCCATATAAACAGGGTCTTTATTTGCCCGGAACTCATATCTCCATCTACCATCCTGATAAAATAAAAGAGACAAAACCAGATTATTTAATAATACTTCCCTGGAATCTTAAGGAAGAGATAATGGAGCAAATGTCGTATATACGAGAGTGGGATGGAAAATTTGTAGTACTTATTCCGGAAGTAAAGGTATATGAGTAGATGAGCAAAAGAGTGAATGAGGAAAGGGTAAACGAGAATATAAGGAAATGAGTTTTTGCTCATATACTCATATACTCATTATCCCTTTAACTCATTTACCCATCAACCAATGAAATTTACTGAGACCAAACTCAAAGGTGCATTTATTATTGAGCCAGAAAGGCTTGAAGACGAACGCGGGTTTTTTGCAAGGACCTGGTGCCAGCGGGAATTCAGAGAACATGGGCTGAATCCGGCACTGGTGCAGTGTAATATCTCTTACAATATCAAGAAAGGCACGCTCAGGGGGATGCATTATCAGGCCGCACCATATGAAGAGGCAAAATTAGTTCGATGCACATCGGGTTCAATCTATGATGTCATTATTGATTTACGACCAGATTCTCCCACTTATTGTCAATGGGTTGCTGTTGAGCTCACTGCTCACAGTTCAGCTCACAGCTCACAGCTTACTATTAACCATAAGATGCTCTATATCCCTGAGGGCTTTGCCCATGGGTTTCTGACACTTGTTGACAATACCGAAGTATTTTACCAGATGTCAGAGTTCTACATGCCTGAATATGCAAGAGGTGTGAGATGGAATGACCCTGCATTTGGTATCCAGTGGCCTATTGATATTTCAATAATCTCAGAAAAGGATAGACAATTCCCAGATTTTATCTCATAAATGTTTCATTTAAATATGGTTCGTGGCGAAATGTTGGAAACTTGTATAATGCGCAATAATTCAAGCTGTCATTGCGAGCTCCTTCGCTCGTGTCATTGCGAGCGTAGCGAAGCAATCTTTATGGATAAACAATACTATATTTACATAATGACCAATAAGAACAATGCAGTTTTCTATACAGGGATTACTAATGATTTAAGGAGAAGAGTTTATGAACATAAAGAGAAGATGATTGAAGGATTTACAAAGAAATATAATATTACAAAGTTGGTTTACTATGAGATATTCCGTGATGCTAACAGTGCTATATTAAGAGAGAAGCAGATTAAAGGCGGTTCAAGGGATAAGAAGATTGAATTAGTTAACAGTATGAATGCTGAATGGAGAGATTTATATTATGACTTATGAGATTGCTTCGTCGCTGTCGCTCAATGACAGCAAAACGGCATCCTTATTCGATTTGTCATTGCGAGCGAAGCGAAGCAATCTCTTATTTCGGACACTTATGAATCCATGGATATAGCCAATCTTAAAATGACTATCAATATTAGCGAAATTGGCAAAGAAATGCACCAGTTAATGTCCGAGTTATTCCCGATATGCCGCAGCATCACCGGAAATGGAGTCCGCGAAACATTGAACATTATTAAAAAACATATTCTATTAGAAATCCATGAAGTGCCTACAGGAACTCAAGTATTTGATTGGATAGTGCCTAAAGAATGGAATATAAAAGCTGCATACGTTAAAAATTCAAAAGGTGAAAAAATAATCGATTTTAAAAAAAGCAATTTACATATTCTCAATTATAGTGTACCTTTTAAGAAAAAAGTTACTTTAAGAGAATTAAAGGAACATCTTTTTACAATTCCGGGATATCCTGATTGGATTCCCTATAGAACTTCATACTATAAAGAAAATTGGGGCTTTTGTATAAGTCATAATCAATTCATAAATCTTGAAGAAGATGAATATGAAGTTTTTATTGATTCAGCCCTTGAGAATGGACATTTAACGTACGGAGAGTATTATGTCAGAGGCAAGAAAACAGAGGAGGTATTAATATCTTGTCATGTTTGTCATCCTTCGCTCTGTAATGATAATCTCTCAGGAGTTGCTTTGTCAGTTTTTCTTGCGAAATACCTTAGCCAAATGTCGCTGAAATACTCATACAGATTTCTATTTATCCCTGGAACGATTGGTTCTATAACCTGGCTCTGTCTGAACGAGTCTACGGTTTCAAGGATAAAACACGGTTTGGTTGCTGCATGTCTTGGCGATTCCGGGAAGTTTACCTATAAGAAAAGCCGGCATGGAAATGCAGAGATAGACAGAGCAGTTATGAATGTTCTGAGAAATTCAGGGGCTGATTATGAAATACTGGACTTCATTCCATTTGGTTATGATGAGCGTCAGTACTGCTCACCGGGATTCAACCTTCCGGTCGGCTGTCTAATGAGGACCCCTCATGGTCGTTATCCGGAATATCACACGTCTGCGGACAATTTAGAATTTGTTCGTCCCGAACAGCTTGGCGAGTCATTTTCAAGAATTTTCTCAGTCCTGTACGTCCTGGATAATAACTCAACATATGTAAACCAGAATCCAAAATGTGAGCCACAACTTGGTAGAAGAGGACTATATCAGGCTATAGGCGGGCAGCAAGATAGGAAATTAAGGGAACTTGCTATGCTCTGGGTGCTGAATCTGTCTGATGGGAATAACAGCCTGCTCGACATTGCCGAGAGATCATCTCTGCAGTTCGAAGTCATAAAATATGCTGCTGATGCTTTGAGGGAATGCGGATTAGTGAAGGGA
>JBGOWS010000295.1:0-2832 GCA_041478735.1 Thermodesulfovibrionia bacterium
GCTCCCGAAAGCTTTCGGGAGGAATGACAATAATGAGGCCTTACTTATGAACTTCTTAGTACCTAAATTGAGCGATTCTTAATAACATAACCACGGAACTTGTTGAATTTATTATCAAACACCCCCACCCTAACCCTCCCCCGTCAAGTGGGAGGGAATATCTATATAAACCCCCTCCCCTTGCCCCTCCCGCCAGGGGAGGGGGTTTAAAATCGCTCAATTTAGGTAGTAATTATCCCTACAACGTCACTTAATATTTTTGATACAACTTATTGTATCCATTAGTGGAACGAAACACAAGATATTGCACTTAATTCAGCAAATGACGTTGTAGGGTTATATATATACATAATTATTGATCGATGCAGTACTCAAAGAGTATACCTAATGAAGGATAAATTAGTCCTATATATCTTTTGTCCACCTAAAAGGAAATATTAGACGGAATGTCGTACCTTTACCTAATTCGCTTTCTACCTTTATTTCTCCGAGGTGCTCTGATACTATTTGCTTCACTAAAGGCAATCCCATTCCGAATCTCTGTTTTTTTGTGCTGAAAAATGGCTCAAATATTTTATCGATAGCTTCCTCCGGTATACCCCGACCTTCATCAGAAATCGCAAGAACAACGGTATCTTTATCCCGATAGGTTTCAACATATACCCTGCCGTTCTCTGGGGTTGCTTCGATAGAAATTCTTATGAGAAGAGAAACCGCTATCTTTAAAAGACTCCTTTGCATATTTATTTTTAAGGGATGTTCTGAAAGATTAACAACCAGTTCCACTGCTTCTTTTTCAATAGTTGGGAGAACACTTTCAATAACTTCATTGATGTCCTCATATCTGAACTTTGACTCTTTGCTTTTCAATAGATTATGAAAATCTTTTACTATGTTCTGCAATTTTTCTGTTTCTTCAATAATAGTAATTAGATTTTCTTTAAAATCTTCAGAAATATCTTTTCTTTGAAGCATTCTTTTACCCATGTAACCTATTACAGTAGCAGGGTTTCTAACTCTGTCAGCTACTGTTAAAGCCATCAGGTTCATGGTCCTTTCCGCTATAAGGGTTTCCATTTCCTGATTAAACTCCTCAAGTATATTTTTATAATCTTTACCCATTTCTACTAGCCGTTTATATTTAAGTGCCTTTTCCAGGGAGTGGATGAGTTGTTCTGGTTTATACGGTTTGACTATAAAGTCAAATACACCCTTTTTGATCGCATCAACAACTGTATCAACGTCTGGATACCCTGTTATCAAAATTACAGGAATGTCAGGGTTAGTATTATGTATTTTTTCGAGGATTTCGACGCCCGAAACTTCCGGCATTATAATATCGGTTAATACAACATCAATCTTGTTATCTTGTAATTTGGCTAATGCTTCTTTGCCGCTTTCACAAGCAATCACAGAGTATCCATGCTTATTCAGTAATGTTGAAATAAAGTTACAGACAGCATTGTCATCATCGACAACAAGAATTGAGCCACGGTTTTTTGCATTCATTATGTTCATCCTGTGGAATTATTAACTGCGTATCGTAATTATAACAAAACATTACGCTTTAAAGATAGCGGAGTTTTAGAGTCTTTATTTTCTCAAGCGTGTCTTGATAGATATTCTTCTTTGCAGGGTTTAGTTCTATAGCTTTAAATGTGAGCCTCTCTGCCTCATCAAGGTTTTCTCGCTTTATAAAATAAAGCCAGGCAAGGTTGTTATAAGCATCGGCATTCTGCGGGTCCTTACTGATAGCCTTTTTATAAAAGGATTCTGCCTCATCAAATTCCTCTTTCTGAAAATAGATGTTACCTATGTAGAGATATGCCACAGGAAGTTTCTTTGATGCTGTTTTATATTCTTTAAGGGCATTCTCCAATTCGCTTTTTTTTTCGTAAGTCACGCCTAAGTTAAGATGCTCATCGGGGCTAAGCGGATCATCAAGCACAATTATCCTCGGTAAGGCGCAACCCAACATCAGTAGGCAGTAAGTAGTAAGTAGAGTAAGTATTAAGCAGATAAATATTTTTTTAGTTCTCATTTTATATTTTTATTTTTTCTTTTTTCTACGTACTGCTTAGCGCTTACTGCCTACTGGTTTTATTAAAAGTGTCCAGTACTTTGTTCTCTCCCATGTTTTTATAAAACTTTCCCTGGGTATAAACTTGTTTTTATCCTTCCCCGAGTTCACTGTCACACCATGTTCATTATATCCGACAACAACCATAAAGTGGTTCACCTGATACAGATAAAAGCCATAATCAACAAGGACAATAACTGGATAGCCAGACTCTATATTCTTTTTTAAATCTTCCGTATTGCCTATATATTGAGTTACATCCAATCCCTTCCTCTGTGCATAAAGGACCATATCGATGTTTAACGTCCCCTTTGCGGATTCGCTAAAAATTTCTTTTGCTATATCTTCAGGGTTTACATTAACTCCCCAGTAATTCAGCACCCCTGCAAGAGATGCAGGACCGCATTGATAGGTCACCTGCGGATAGAAGGGAACGTTTTCGATTATGTAAGTATGCTCGGCTTCCGGGATTTCATTAATCGTAGCACATGAATGCAATAATAAAACGACGACAATAAGAATAAAAGAATAAGGATATAAAATAAACCTCCCCTTTTCTCGATATCCCTGCCTTCTATCTTCTTTCTTCATCATATAAATATACATAACATCATTGCTTTCCATCTATGAAAAAGTTGTGCAAGTATTATTTAAATGGAAAGTATGAAGGTAAATTAACCCACCAGTTGCAAAACAGTTTCTGCATTTATGATGCAGATGTGCTGGAAAAGCTCTGCCAGCAACACATTATA
>JBGOWS010000141.1:0-5878 GCA_041478735.1 Thermodesulfovibrionia bacterium
AAGTAAATACCTGTCGGACAGGCAAACATCCTTTCTCAAGGAAAGATCAATATAGTCAACCGGAATTATAAAGCTGCGTAACTTAAAATCCTTTCTGATTGCCCCAACCCCTCCTTCAGAAAGGATGGTCTTAACACCAGCCTGCTCTAAGACCCAGAAGAGCTGGCGAGAGGCATTGGCTCGACTTACACCAGCCCGCCAGCCATGCATCCTGACCACAAGTACCTTCTCACCTTCAATCTCAATCAATTTAAACTCAGGACTTTCACCAAAGGGTGTTAGAAAAACTTTACTCTCTAATACCCTTACCTCCGGGAGGTTAAGATCCTCCGGAAAATTGATAGAGAAAGTGCTTGACCCTCCAATAAAGGCCATCTTGGCTTGTGGGATTTTGTTTTTACTGTTTATCGAACGTTTCACCTGAAAACCCCTCTCAACACCCCCCTTATTAATGGGGACTCAGGGGGTGTTGCCCCCCTATTAAGGAGGGACGCAGTGGAGGTGTTGTCATAATTCCCCTCTTGAGAGGGGTGCAGGGGTGTGTTGCTCCCTTATTAAGGGGGGTGTTGTCATGTGAATATGGATGAAATATTGTTGCTTTGAAAAGGTTTTTTCCCGAAAGCTTTCGGGACATCATATTTTATGCAACATTTGGGTAAATTTTCAATATATTAAATTCAGTATCCCTCTGAGCCGGAATCTTTCCAGCCTTTCTTATCATATTTACCATATCATCGATGGTCATCCGATGGGAAACACCTGCGGCACGAACAACATTCTCCTCTATCATGATACTACCCAGATCATTTGCGCCGAATGACAGACAAACCTGCCCGATGTCGCTGCCCTGCGTAACCCATGAGCCCTGGATATTTGGAAAATTATCCAGGAATAGTCGGCATACCGCCAGGGTCCTAAGATATTCAACTGGTGAAACAGGCCGTCCGCCTAATGAGGTATTCCCTGGCTGAAAAGACCAGGGAATAAAAGAAATGAATCCTCCTGTACGATCCTGAAGGTCTCTCACCTTTTGAAGATGAGTTACCCTGTCCTCGAAGGTTTCAACCGTACCGATCATCATTGTTGCTGTGGTTTTAAGCCCAAGATTATGCGCCTCTTCCATAACCTCCAGCCACTTTAAGGAAGATATCTTTCGTGGACTTATCCTTTGTCTTACGCTGTCAACCAGTATCTCTGCCCCTCCTCCGGGGAGAGAATCAAGGCCGGCTTTAATAAGCTCTTTCAAAGCCTCTGAAATCGAAATCCCTGCTGATTCTGCAATATGAACAATCTCTGGAGGGGACAGGCTGTGAATTCTAATATTGAATTTCTTTTTTATTTCAGTAAACATTTTTGTGTAGTAATCAATTTTCAGATCCGGGTTAATTCCTCCCTGAAGCATCACTTGGGTACCAGAAAGCTCGATTGTTTCAGCAACTTTATCTTCAATCTCTTTCTGGCTTAAAACATAGGCTTCTGGATGACCTTTAGGTCTGTAGAATGCACAAAAATAGCATTGATTTAAACAAATATTAGTGTAATTGATATTGCGGTCTATCAGAAATGTTACCCTCCCTTCCGGGTGTTTCCTGGTGGAAACAGCATTTGCTGCCTTTGCAAGCTCTAATAAATCAGTTCCCTTTAAAAGGAAAACTGCTTCTTCAAAGCTTAATCTCTTGCCATTTACAGCATTATCAAGAATCTCGTGAGTCTTCAAGCTTTTCCCCCTGAACGGAAATTTATAAATTCAAGTTCTGGAACTGTCTTAAGTGCGTTGACCTCTGCTGCCAGTTGATAGAAAAAACGAAGACCATCTTGATAATCCTGTCCGAAATCAAATCGAAGGGCTTTGAAATAATCCATAAGAAAAGAGAAACTAAAAGGCTCCCACTTGGAAGCGTATTCAGCTATCTCTGTCAGATGTTCCTGTGAGTAAGCCATTGATTTTTTAAATATTTCGAATACATATCCACTTAACTCGCTTTGTTGTTCGGCAAAACTGCGGTTGACCGCCCAGACCGCATAAACCATCTTTTTCCCGGTCAATTTCTTCCACTCCATTCCCAGATCATACAGATAGAAGTCTTTGGGACCAATATAGTGTTTTAAAGCAATATCACCGATAAGTAAAGCTGCGTCAGCATCGGCAAACATCCTGTTCAGATCAGGAGGACAAATAAAATACTCTGGCTCAACTCTATATCCACGACCAAGAACTATTTTCAGCAAAACCTGCGATGTAGCAGAGGCGCTGGTAAGAGCAACCTTTTTCCCAGACAGTTTTTCTATTGGGAAACGGCTAAGAAGGAGAATGCTTTTTGCCTTACCATCAGAGCTAACTGTAAAATCTGGAAAGAGAACCAGAGATTTATGGTGTCGGGCATACTCGATCGATGATATGGGCGAAATATCAAGATTCCCACTGATCAGAAGATTGTTAAGCTCTGTCGGTAATCCTTTTATAAGTTCAATGTCCAGCAGCGCATGGCTTTTAACCAGTCCGTAGTAAAGCGGAAGGCAATTCAAAAATTGGATATGTCCGACCCTAGGTCTCAATTAATAAACCTTACCTTCGTTCTGATATACCTTGATCACATTATATATGGTATCTCTTTCAACGGGCACCCTGCCAGTTGAAGAAATCAAGCCCAATAATTCTTCCCTGGAAATTAATTGGTCAGTCTCAGCGCCTGCGGCATGGGTTATTTTCTCCTCGACAACCGTCCCGTCCAGATCATCAACGCCAAATAGAAGAGAAAGCTGAGCCACCTTTAAACCGAGCATTATCCAGAACGCCTTGATATGAGGAAAATTATCAAGAACTAACCTTGAGACAGCAAGCATCCTGAGATTCTCAAAAGCGGTTGGCTTTTTAATATCTGTTAGCTGTGTGTTTTTGGGATGGAAGGGAAGAGGGATAAAAGATTGAAATCCACCTGTTTCATCCTGAAGCGACCTCAAAGCTAAAAGGTGATCAATGCGCTCCTCGGGTGTTTCAATATGCCCGTAAAGCATCGTGGCGTTAGATTTAATGCCCAGATTATGAGCTGTTCTCATTATGTCCAGCCAGTCTTTAGCAGAAGCTTTTTTAGGACAGACCGCTTCCCTTATCCGGGAGTTTAGTATCTCGGCCCCTCCACCTGGAAGAGAACCTAACCCGGCTTCTTTTAATCGAACGAGTACTTCCTGAACCGGAAGGTTTGCGATTTTGGAAAAATAGCCGATCTCAACCGCAGTGAAGGCCTGAATATGTATCTGGGGCATGGCTTTTTTCAGGCAGCTTATGACTTCAAGATAGTAGTCAAAAGGGAGATCAGGATGCAGCCCGCTAACAATGTGAAGTTCTGTTATGCCAAGGTGCCTTGCTGACTGCGCTGCCTCTAATACCTCCTCAATTGTCATGGTATATGCATCATGGTCAGTCTTATCCCGGCTAAAAGCACAGAACTTGCACCTTGAAACACAAATGTTGGTCAGATTTATATGGCGGTTTACATTGAAGTATGCATAATTACCTGTTTTCCTCTCTTTGACTTTAGAGGCAAGCTGTCCAAGAGAAATAATATCATTCGAGTGCATAAGAGTAAATGCTTCATCCCTGGAAAGTCTTATGCCATTTTCCACTTTAGCGCCGATTTTTCTCAAGCTATCCTTTTCTCCATCCTTTGAATAATTTATGTTCAATTCCCAAAATATTTAAAACCTTGCCTACAATGAAATCAACCATATCATTAATTGTCTCTGGGTGATGATAAAAAGCAGGCATGGCTGGCAAAATCGTGGCCCCTGCCTTTGCTGCTTTTACCATATTCTCCAGATGAATCAGGCTAAGAGGAGTTTCACGCGCAACCAGAATCAGTTTCCTCTTCTCTTTAAGCGCTACATCTGCTATCCTCTCAAGTAGATTGCCTGAAATACCATTTGCAACCGCCGCCAATTTTCCCATGCTGCATGGAATAATAACCACTGCCTCTGGTGCGTTCGAGCCACTCATAAACGGAGCTTCGAAATTATCATTTTCCCAGATTTTCACATTAAAGCTGATCTCGGCCAGACCCAATTTATCCATTTGCTCAAGGCCTGATACCCCGAGTTCTTCCATCATCACCTTTTTACCAGCAGAAGTTATAACTACGTTAACATTGTGCTTTCTTCGCCCAAGCTCTTGAATTAGTCTGATACCATAAATAGTCCCGCTGGCTCCTGTAATGCCAATTACAAAATCGGCCAAATTTTACCTCCCAGGATCACTTCGAAAGCAACAAAACAAAACATCACCACACTGACAACGCCGTTCATTGTAAAAAAAGCGAGATTTAGCCTTGATAAATCATTTGGCTTAATCAGGCTGTTCTCGTATATCAAAAGGATTGCTGTCACAGCTATACCAGTAAAGTACAATAAACCCAGACCAAGACGGATACCAATCCAGGTGAATATCGCTATTGAGGCTGTATGGAGCAATTTAGTCAGTGCAAGAGATCTCTTCACGCCGAACTTAGCAGGGATAGAAAAAAGCCCATATCGTCGATCGAAGTCTATATCCATAATGGCATAAATAATGTCAAACCCTGCTACCCATAAAAGAACTGCCCCTCCTATAAGAAGAGGGTCTAAACTGACAGTATTGGTCACCGCTATCCATGCGCCTACCGGAGCTAATCCCAGACAAAGACCAAGAACAAAGTGGGAAAGCCAGGTAAACCTTTTGGTATATGGATAAACAACAAAAGGAATGATAACAAAAGGCCACAGATAACGACATATGGGAGCAAGATTATAAACTGCCAGTAAAAATATAGCCAGGCTGAGCAGGGTAAAAAGAATTACATTAGAAACAGAAAGAAGTTTTTTGGGTAAGGCTCGTTCAGCAGTACGGGGATTACGGCGGTCAACTTCTATGTCAATCAAGCGGTTTAATGACATAGCGAAACTCCTTGCTCCAACCATGGCCAGGGTTATCCATAAAAGCGTAACTAAACCAGGAACTCTCATTTGCGATAAGAATGCACCAAGATAGGCAAAAGGTAGTGCAAAAATACTATGCTGAAACTTTATCATCTCAAGGTATACCTTAAGCTTATTCAATGCCATATTCCTTCCATCTTTTATCTACAAGCTTTTTTATCTCTTCAGACATTTGTATTTCTTCCGGCCATTCCCTTTGATACCCTTCCTCAGGCCACTTTTTAGTCGCATCAATCCCCATCTTTGCTCCATAAATGGGCTTATTTGAAGAGTGATCCAGGACATCAAGCGGCCCTTCAGCCACCGTAATATCCCGCGCAGGGTCGACGTTATTAAATGCTTTCCAGGCAACCTCGGAAAGATCCTGCACATTGACATCTTCATCAAAAACGAAAATAAATTTAGTAAACATCATCTGTCCCAGCCCCCAGATTGCGTTTATCACTTTACGGGCATGCATTGGATAAGATTTCTTTATTGAGATTAATGCACAGTTATGGAAGACTCCTTCAATAGGCAAGTTTATATCCACGATCTCCGGAAGTTGCATCTTGATGAAAGGCAAGAAAATCCTTTCAGTTGCTTTCCCCATATAGCAGTCTTCCATCGGTGGTTTGCCGACAATTGTTGCCGGGTAGATAGGATTTTTTCTCTGAGTTATGCAGGTTACATGAAAAACAGGATAATCTGCAGCTACAGAATAATAGCCTGTGTGGTCACCAAAAGGCCCCTCTCTCCTTTCTTCTCCTCCCTCAACATAACCCTCAAGAATGATCTCAGCTCTTGCTGGTACAAGAAGGTCAACTGTCTTCGCCTTTACAACCTCAACCGGCTTACCCCTTAAGAAACCAGCAAAAAACAGCTCTTCAATCCCGTAAGGGAGCGGGGCTGTGGCTGAAAAGATAGTTAC
>JBGOWS010000235.1:0-3878 GCA_041478735.1 Thermodesulfovibrionia bacterium
CTTGTGCGTAGTCACGAACGCGTTTTAATAACCTATTTGCGACCCTCGGAGTGCCTCTCGCCCTCCGCGCTATTTCATAAGCACCATCCTGTTCAATAACAACACTCAATATTGCCGAAGAGCGTTTTACAATTTTGACCAGATCTTTCTCATTGTAAAAATCCAGATCCCTTGTAATCCCGAATCTCTCTCTCAGCGGGGAGGATAATAGGCCGGACCTGGTTGTCGCACCGATTAGAGTAAAAGGTTCAAGTCTATATCTATGGGTTCTTGCATGAACGCCTTTGTCAAATATGAAATCCACTGCATAGTCCTCCATTGCCGGATAAAGGAATTCTTCTACGACTTTTGGAATCCTATGGATTTCATCAATAAAAAAAACATCACCCTTTTCCATATGGGTCAGGATACCCATCAAATCGCCACCTTTCTCCAAAGCAGGGCCAGAAGAAGTAATAATCTTGGTACTCATCTCATGGGCGATGATATGAGCTAACGTTGTCTTTCCCAGCCCGGGCGGCCCGTTAAACAAAACATGGTCTAAAGGTTCTTCCCTCTTCAAAGCCGCTTCTATGGCAATTTTTAATGTTTCTACTATTTTATCTTGCCCTATATACTCAGAAAGCCGTTTTGGTCTTAAGGTTAAGTTATCATCTTCATCTAAAGGACTATTCTCTTTTAAGATTTCGGGAAGCTGATCTGATTCTTCGTATATCACTTCTTTTGACCTCTATATACTTCCTCAAATAATTCTTCAGATGAAACTATACGCGGATTTCGTTTCATGGCTTCTTCTATCATATTTCGCGCTTCTGTCAGTTTATGACCCAACTGACTTATAAGAACATCTTCGACTTCCTTCCTGAAATCTTCTACAACTTCAGATGCTGCTTCAATTTTCGGCATTAATGCATACATTGCTACCTTTCCCTTGAGAGTAGCAATAATTTTTTCTGCTTTTCTTTCTCCGATGCCTTTTAACTGTCTTAAGGCTTTAGCATCTTTTTCCTCAATAGAACGCGCAATATCGCCGACAGGTCTTATAAGAGCCTTAATGGCAGCGGTAGGACCTATATCTTCAACGGATATGAAAAGCTCAAAAAATTTTTTATCTAACGGATGTTTAAATCCTACAAGAATTGGTTTGGGCTGTCTTTCTGTCTGATTATACGAGATATACAATTCCAATTCTTTCATTCCTTTGTTTTCATCTTCTTTAATTTCGTTTATCAAATATGCCGGAATTAATACGTCATAACCCATTCCACCTACTAACAATGTAATTCGGTCATCAAACGTTTCTATTAATTCGCCTTTCAGATAAGAGATCATCGGCTCCTCCGTGGATTCTTTCTATAAAACGCAGTCAAGGCTATAGCCAATGCATCCGTGGCATGAAAGGATTTAACATCAGTGATTTTAAGCAAGTTCTTTATAGCCTCTTTTACTTGATATTTGTTTGCCCCTCCGTATCCGGTCAAAGCATTTTTTACTTCTCTCGGCGTAATTTCCATCATCGAAACATTATTCTGAGAAACAGACAGATAAATGATACCCAACACTCCTCCTAATAATATACCAGCCTTAGGATATCTGACCAGAGAAAATACATTTTCTATTGCTATCAAATTTGGATTTATTGAACGTATAAGCTGATTGATGTCTGAATAAATTTGGAATAATCTGGTGGAAATATGTTCTTTTGCAGACGTCTTGATGTAACCACATTTGACTATAGAGGGAGTGGCTTTATTACATCTAATTGCACCAAAGCCTGTACTCGCTAAGCCCGGGTCTATGCCAAGTATGATCATATAACAAATTGTGAATCTATTTCAGATATTAAATCAATGGACTTTTGACCGACACTTAAGGGAGGACTATTTTTTTCTTGGTGCCTCAAAGAGTATCTCTTCCACCATCCTGCAGAGGACATGTCCGAGTGTTATGTGGGTTTCCTGTATGCGGGCTGTTTTGTCGGAGGGAACGATAAATGCATAGTGAGCCTTTGCTGCAAACTTATCTCCCTTCAGTCCCGTAAAGGCAATAGTGATCAATTTTTTCCTTTTTGCAACATCCATAGCTTTGAGAATATTTGCGGAACTCCCGCTCGTACTGATTCCAATGGCAACATCTCCTTCATCTGAAAGTGATTTAAGCTGCTTCGAAAAAATCTCGGAGAAGTCATAGTCGTTCGCAATTGCAGTAATTACCGCCATATCTGTATTGAGGGCAATTGCGGGAAGACTGGGTCGCTCTTTCTGAAACCTGTTGATAAATTCGGCTGCAAGGTGAGAGGCATCGGTAGCACTTCCGCCATTACCAAAAAGAAGAACTTTTTTCCCTTTATTGAAGGCGCCGGCAATAACATTAGCGACCTCTATGATGGTGTCAACATGTCCCTCTACAAATTTCTTTTTAACCTCGATACTGTCTTCGAAAATCTTCACAATTTTGTCTTTCATATTTTGAATTCTCTACCTTTGCTTTTTAAATTGCGACCCCTTGAATCTCAATTTTTAATTAGCGTAACTTACGAAGATTTTTATGTCAATCTCTCGAAAAGTTATGAATTTAGAGTTATGAGTTAAAAGTAATCGATGTCATCTATACGGCACAAAAACTACATCCCTTATCTCTGATGCAGGGCCTTCCTTTGAAGGACTAAGAGCAGTCACCCGGTAGTCTCTCTTCGTTGAGGGTTTTTCTCTATCAAAATATGAAGGGACAGATGTCTCCCCAATGAATACGAATCCTTCCTCCTTATTTATCTTCCGGTAAACCCTGTAACCAACCACCCATGTTTCATATGCCTCTTTCCAGATAAGCTGCACCCCTTCTTCTGTCGCTATCTCCTGGAGTCCCTCAGGAGGTACCGGAACAAATTCAGAAGGGTTAATCTCAATCTCCTTTGACGGAGGGCCTTCCTCTCTTGCAACTCCTCCGCGCATACCCCTTATAGTGTAAAAAACGGTCTTTCTTATATCAAAACGATCTTTAAAAGAGTTTCCTTTGATTGGTTCAGTATTTACAGGTGACAAGGGATAAACACCTTTCTTATTGCTCTTGTAAACATTATAGAAAATCTCAGCCCCCTCAATCTCCCAGGTCAGCGTCAGAGAATCATATTCGACTTTGAACAGAAGTCTTTCGGGAGCAGGAGGCGGTTCTTTCGGCTCAATTTCTATGATATTCGAATCCATACTCAGCACTCCCTTCAGATTCTGGGAGATAATCTTATACCAATATTTAGAGCCTATCATAAATTCCTTATCACTGTAAGAACGCTCGGCATTTTTAAGAAATGTAACTTTAACAAAATCCCCCTTGTTGCCCTTTGACTCCTCTGCGTCGCCCTTTGACCCCTCTCTGTCCCCCCTTGGTAAGGGGGGAATTAAAGGGGGGTGTGGGGCTATTGACTTCATGAGATAAAATCCTTTGATCGTCTTTTCCTTATTTTTTGGAAAATCCCATGACAGGACAATCTCCGATTCCCTGTGGAGTGCCGTCAGATTTGATGGCGGGTCAGGCTTTTCATATGACTTCAGAGTTGGCTCCCCCTTGTTGCCGCAAGAAGCAAGAATTACAAAAAATAGGAAATAGGAAATAAGAAATAAGAAATATTTAACAATCGGGAATTTCATGCTCTCAGTTCTCATTTCCTATTTCTCATTTAATATCTTCTTGAATCTAGTTATCTGTCTTCTGACCTCCTCAGGGGATGTACTGCCCATGGATTTCTTCCTTCTGACTGACTCCTCGGGACTTACGACAGTATAGATATCCTCTGAGATCAGTGAAGAGAACTTTTTTAATTCTGTCAGCGTCAGATCTTCAAGTCTTTTCTTCTTTCCACTGCAATAGAGGACAATCCTTCC
>JBGOWS010000127.1:0-6418 GCA_041478735.1 Thermodesulfovibrionia bacterium
AGCAGCAGTGTTTCTTGCCGAATATCTTAACGCCTCTGAAACCTATTATCCTGGTACAAACCTGCGCCTTATTTACAAATTGGTATCAGACTTAAATCCTCCAGGTCAGGAGTTCTGAAATTCAGTTTGTCCGCATGCTCCCCCTTTGGCAAGGGGGGATGGAGGGGGATTTTAAGAATATATGCTTATTTATTATTCATAAAATCTCCCCTTGCCCCTCTTTTCCAAAGAGGGGGATAATGGGCTGGATCAAAAGACAATTTATAAACAGCCTCTATTTAAAACAGGAATTAGTAGCGTTTTAGAGATAAGTGCATTTTTTGAAATTTTGAAAATTATATTTATGTTAAAATAAAAAAATATATGCAAGCTTCTAAAGAACCAAAAAACAGAATGCCGCAAAATATTATTGCCTTTTTGCATAACTTATTTTATCCACTCGACTACTTCCGTTTCCTTGGCGCAGACCGTTATACTAGTTTAAAAATAAGAATAATTTTGCTTGGTGCAATTTTTTCGCTCGTTCCTTTGTTTATAGTTGTCACGATAAGCTACTTCTGGTTCCAGCAAATTCTGAAAGACGATTTTCGTAATCAATTCAAGTGGGAAATTGGGAATACAAAACAATCCATAGAGTCCTTTTTAGATGAAAGACTTTCTGGGCTCAGGTTTCTTTCATCTGCTTATACCTATGAACAGTTGTCAGACCAGAAAATACTTGCTGATGTCTTCTCGAAATTCAAAAGGGACTTTAGTGGGCTAGTTGATATAGGAGTAATTGACTCAAATGGCATTCAGCGTTCTTATATAGGTCCTTATCATCTGGAGGGGAGAGACTATGCGAACCAGGACTGGTTTCATGAAATTGTTGTTCGTTCGTCCTATGTGAGTGATGTCTTTATGGGTTATCGAAGAATGCCCCATTTTGCAATTGCTGTAAAAAAGGACCGTCCGGAGAAGGGAAACTTCTGGATTTTAAGAGCCACAATCGACGAGCAAAAACTGACGAAATATGCATCTTCTATTAATCTCAGAGAAAACGACGACGCTTTTATTGTCAACCATGCAGGTATCCTCCAAACTTCTTCTCGGTTCCATGGAAACGTGCTGGAAAAATTAAAAGAAAAATTCGCTCTTCCTCAAGAAGGCATTTCAGTAAAGGAGGTAAAAGAGCTGAATAATGATCAGAGTTTTCATGGATATGCCTACATAAAAAATTCACCCTGGATCTTAGTGGCGACTATTAATTCAACTCCATATGGAAAAATCCCTGAGATTTTCAGAAGTGAATTGTTGGTGATCTCAATATTAAGCATATTGATCGGTATAACGGTTATCATAGCAATGACACAGATTGTAGTAAATCGTATGAAAATAGCCGACCAGCAAAGGGAAGAAGCAATAGCACAGACTGAACATGCCAGCAAAATGGCTTCGATCGGACGGCTCGCAGCGGGTGTTGCGCATGAAATCAACAACCCCCTTGCTATAATTAATGAGAAAGCCGGCTTAATGAAGGACATCCTTGAGGCATCAGAGAACCTTCAGAACAATAAGAATAAGTTTTTAGTCTTGCTTACCGGGATATTTGAAAGTGTGAAACGCTGCCGGACCGTTACCCATCGCCTCCTGGGATTTTCAAGGAGAATGGATCTCGGCCATGATTTAATTGACCTGAACGATACCATCAGAGAAGTGCTAGAATTCCTTGAAAAAGAGATTTTATATAGAAATATCAATTTAAAACTGAATCTGATGGAAAACCTTCCTAAAGTAGAGACCGATAAAGGGCAAGTTCAGCAAGTGTTCCTGAACATCATTAACAACGCTATTGATGCCGTAGAAGAAGGCGGTCAGATTGAGGTCTATTCCGCTTTGAAAGAAGGGAAATTTGTCCAAATCTCAATAAGAGATAATGGTATTGGGATTCCCAAAGATAAACTGAAACACAGTTTTGAACCTTTCTACACAACGAAAGAAAAGGGTAGAGGGACCGGCCTCGGACTTTCCATTTCATACGGGATTATGCAGCGATTAGGCGGAACGATCCTTGTTGAAAGCGAGGTAAATAAAGGAACAACGTTTACAGTTGAAGTTCCTATAAAGGCTGAGTCTGCATAAGGGAGGATTAGGATGTCACAAACGAAAGTACTTCTTGTAGATGATGAGGTAGAATTTGTATTAGCGCTTGCAGAACGATTGCAATTGCGTAATTATTATGTAAATACTGCAAATAATGCCTTAGAGGCTTTGGGTCTTATTTACAAAGATCCACCTGATGTAATAGTACTTGATCTGAAAATACCTGGGATGGATGGCATAGAGACGCTGAAAACCATAAAAAAATTTGACCCTGCTATTGAGGTTATTATGTTGACTGGCCATGGAGACGTACGAAGCGTAGAAGAAGGAATGAAGAGTGGAGCCTTTGAATATATCATGAAACCAATAGATATAGGAGAACTGACTTCAAAAATTGATAAAGCTCATGGAAAAAGAAAAAAGGAGTAAATGTATGGAGGTAGCATATGGAAAATAAAAACGAGGCTTTGAGGCTCCTTCAGATACGCTTCATTGGGAAGATCCTGGCAGCATTTACCCATGAAATCAAGAATTATATATCTATTATAAAAGAATCGGCTGGATTAATGGGAGATATGATAAAGTTAGGGAAAAAATCCAGGAATGAACCTGGCGAATATCTTGAGATTATTCATTCGATTGAAGAGCAGATAGAAAAGACAAACGACCTCTTTCGGTATCTCAATCGGTTCTCCCACAGAATGGATACCGAGATTTCCAGCTTTAATGTAAATGAAACCCTGGAAGAACTAATTGCCCTTTTAACGAGATTTGCAAACCAGAGAAAAATAAGCCTTGAAAAGGATTTTCAAAGGGATATTCCCTCAATGAACAATAACCCATCAATGCTTCAATTTCTTGTTTTTCATTTTCTTGAAGAAAAGATAACAAGACTTGATAAAAACAGCAGGCTTATCATTAAAACAGAATCAGCAAATGGTTCAACAGTGATCAGGATTATCCCGAAGGGAAATTTATTGGATATAGATAAAGATAAAGAAAATTTTACTTATGAACTGCAGGATAATGTAGTCAGACAGCTATGTGGAAATATCTCACTGGAAAAGGAAGAAACCGTTATCAGTGTGCCTTTGACGCCCAGTTGAACTTTTTCCTAAAAACTTGACATGCTACCATAGAGTTGTTAAAGTATCTAACTCGAAGGAGGGTGAAGATGAAACAAAAGGCCATAAAAGTAATGTTAATTGATGATGAGGTCGCTTTTGCCAATACCCTTGCTCAGCGGCTGAGAATGAGGGACCTCAAAGTCGATACTGCATATGATGGCGAACAGGCTTTATCGAAGCTAAAACAAGCGGAGACTGATATCATTGTTCTGGACCTGAAAATGCCAGGCATGCATGGTATGGAGGTTCTTAAGGAGATCAAAAAAGCGTATCCTGATATCCAGGTCATCGTTCTGAGTGGACACGGGACAGATAAAGATGAAGAGGAAGCAAGAAGGCTCGGAGGGTTCGATTTTCTCAAAAAACCTGCTGACATTGATCATCTGGAGCACAAAATCAGGAAAGCATTCCAGGAGAAGGACTATGTTGGCAATTGCTTTTGCTGAAGAAGGAGAATTTGATACAGCAAGAAAGATAATCAAGGATAAGGACAACGATTAACCATAAATCATATTATAAGGAGGAAGATTAAAATGCCCGAAGAAATTAAAGCAGATGTTCTTTTAGTAGATGACGAGGAACAGTTTCTGAAAGTCCTTTCACAGAGATTGGAGGGACGCGGCATAAAAGTTGATACCTCTACCAGCGGCGAGGATGCTCTCAAAAGAGTGGAAGGGAAAGATTTTGACGCAATTATACTCGACCTCGCCATGCCCGGGATGAGCGGCATAGAGACCCTGAAGCGTATCAGGAGCGAAAACCCCGATGTTCAAATCATCATGCTGACAGGCCATAGCTCCGTTGAAAAAGGCGTTGAGGCGATAAAGGCCGGGGCTGTGGATTTCCTGGAAAAACCTGCTGACCTGAACAAAATTATGGAAAAGATTGCAGAGGCTAAACGCAAGCGCATTCTACTAGTTGAGAAAAAACACGAAGATGATGTAAAGAAGATATTGCAATCAAAAGGCTGGTAACGGGTTGTGCTTGTCCCGTTAATGCTATTCTGCGTTGAATTTTACAACCTATAGCCACTGAAAGTCTGAATGAACTACCACGCAGTAGAATTGTTAGGCATCTTGTCTGTCATTCTGGCTTGTCCAGAATCTTTCTATCGTTAAGAAGGATTCCAGACAAGCTGGAATGACAAAAAGTTCTGAGTTTCACCAATAGATACCCACGGGCGTAAACCCGAAAGATCCTTTATTTATTTTGCCTGCTTTGCTTTATTTTTTCGTTGGCTCTTTTAATGGTATCGCTCAGGACATTCACATCCACAGGCTTTTCAAGATATGCAAACGCCCCTAATTTCATGCATAATTCTTTGTCTGCCTCTGAGCCATGCCCCGTAAGGATAATAACTTCGATAAGAGGATTGGTCTGTTTTACTCGTTTTAAAACCTCGATGCCATCAATCCCTGGCATTTTCAGGTCTAAAATCATAACCTCGGGTTCTTCCTCTTTTATCATATCAAGTGCGGTTTCGCCATCATATGCAATTACAGAGCCTATTTCTCTTAACCGCAGTCTTTCTGACAATGTCCGAACAAACTGCCGCTCATCGTCCACAATGAGTAGTTTGGAAGGCATTTCTAAGTCATACTTTCTAATAATATCCGATTGATAAAATTTCTTGCCTACCTTAGTTGCAACGGATTTCACTCCTGGAATCTTACCGGCAATCGATTGCAGTTCTTCTTCCAGTCGTTTCAGCATAAGCACTTTTTTGTTTATTGTCAAAGTCACAACCCCGGCATCAGCCTCTGCAGTAATAATATGTCCTTCTTTGGCTAATGCGGTTTCAACCCGGGATGCTAAAATAAAATCTTGAATTGCTTTTTCACTGCCTGCGGAAGCTTTTAGAATATCTCTTTCTAAAGACTTCTCTACTAAATTTGCTATTTCCTCCGGAGTCATTTTATCAGTGGGCAAAACCATGTCATAAATCGAAATATCCCAAGGGTCATCTTTTTCTAAAATGCTTTTTGTCCATGACATTTTATCTTCGTCGCTTTTATGAACCATCTTAATCGCTTCGTTTTCGGACATCCCGGATGAACTTGCTATGGAAACCCTGTATTTCATATCCGCGATGAGACAAATTCTCAGAATATGACGAATCCCGGCAGGTATCAGAAGGCTTGTGAAACCATTGATAAGAATATTGTCTTCAGTAAGCGTTTCTGCTACGGCAAGCTTGAGATAAGCAACGGACCGTTCTTTTTCATGGGTCATTTGATTGAAAACAGATTTCTTTGCTGAAAACGCCTTAAATACTTTGCCTTCAGGAAGATCCGACAATCTGCTGGCTTTTGAAACGATATCCGAGTCTGTCAGATATTTATAGCCTGTTTTTTCAATAATTTCCTTTATGGCCGGTTCTTCATTGCAATAGATTCCTGCAAATACAGTAATAATAGACATTTTTCTCCCTCCATGGAATAAAATCTAAATCTTGCAAACAGTTACAAGTGGACATTTTTTCTCAGTCGTATCCTTATGTGTGATAGGATATATCTTACTTATAGCCTGTTCTTTTGTATGATATATGTGGTCATGTCCGATTTTTTCCAGCAAATGAGTCCGGTTGAGAACTTTCAGTACCGACTCATTTACTCCGCTCAGGGATATATCCAGTCCAGCGCTTCTTATGCGGTCTACAAGCAGCGATAACGTCTCTTCCCCTGACGCATCCATTTCGTTAATCCCGTTGGATACAAGGAGGATGTGTTTTAAATTCTTTTTCGTCTCGACGATTCCCCTTATACTGTCTTCCAGATAGCTTGCATTGGCAAAGAACAGCGGCCCTTCAAATCGTGCCACGGCGATATGCTCACATTCCTGCAACCCATGGGTTTCCGCACAACGAAGCGAACTGTCTTCATGTTTTGACAGCAAGGATATTTTCGTTTTCATGCTCTTATATAAGAATACCGAAATAGAAAGCACTACGCCAACCATAATGCCTTTATCCAGATGAGGAGCAAAGGATAGTGTGCTGATAAAAGCTAGGATGGAAATAATCCCGTCGTATCTTTGGACCTTCCATGCATGAATAAATCCGGAAACGTTCAGCAAACCGATAACCGCCATCATAATTACCGCAGCCAATACCGACTGCGGCAGATGATAAAGAAGCGGGGTAAAAAACAAAAGCACAATCACTACCGCCATGCTTGTAAAAACACTTGAAAACCCTGTGAGAGCCCCTG
>JBGOWS010000011.1:0-19371 GCA_041478735.1 Thermodesulfovibrionia bacterium
GCAGCCACAATGGAAATAAGCGGGTAACTGTGGCCAGTAAGGGGATTTATTCCAGTGAGTGTATGCAAACGATACCCTACAAAATATTCAGATTTATCCCTTTTCTTACGCCTCTTGCCACAATCAGCATCCAAATCTGCATATATGCGCACTTTCTTATCCCCTATCTTTATGATAGCCAGAGGCCTCGGATTGCATACGGCGGATAACTCGCTTGAATCTATAGCGTGAACTACAAACCTGCTGTCTAGCCTCCCGCTCTTTATAAACAGGTGGATTATATAAACCATAATATTTACCAGTTGACTGAAGGTAAGCCCTTTGCGAAATTGGCTTAATTGGCTGTGACTGATGTATACCTTCTTGTTCAACGGCAAACTAACAAAGGCTCTGTTAGGCTTCTGCTGAAGGTTGTTTACCTGTGTAGCACAATATTTACGATAGCTAATTTCAGGATATTTGAGCGATTTCAACAACTCTGCCCTCAGCATGTGGGATGGGTGAATTACTCTCATGCAAGGTGTGTACCCTTCAGGGGCAAGAAGTCTATTGATAATGCTGTCTTCCAATAGTTTATCAATTGCTGTCAGTTCAGGGTCTTTGATGTATTGCCCTTTGGATGGCACAGGAAGCTTTAAAATACGCTTATTGTGATTGTCAATAAAACATTCCATATCACTGAGACTTATGATGTCAGCACTTTGTATGTCAGGCGTCCCAAGTAACTCGTTCATAGGAGCTTTGATATCTTCATCAAATGAATATGTCCTTACTACTTCTTCTAATACCTGTTTTGACAACTCTTTCTTCTCTCTCTTTGTAAGCTGATTCCACTCAGGAAACTGTTGCTTAAGTTGCTTTTTTACCAGCCTTTTGATATTCTTGTCATGCATGAGAACCCCTTTCTTTGTGGTTTATTTTTGATAAAATCTATGCCACTATTATAAGGGGTTTTCATGCTTAAAATCACTGTTTTTATTATGTTTTTTGGGGTTTGTTTAAACAGGCTTTATTAAATCCTTAGCGGCTTAAAACACAAGGATGCTTCAAAGCAACTGGATATCTTCCCGGAGTTTGTAAAACATAATTCTAGCCAAAAATATTTGAAATTTAAAATCTGAGAGATATTCTCTCAGATTAAGGTTGTAAGAATCTAATGGTTGATGTTTCAATTATCATATTAATCTGGAATGGCAAAGAACTTTTATCACAGTGTTTACAATTCCTTCCATTTGGAAAAAACAGAATAATCGAATGAAAATCAAAGATTATGTTCTTATAACCCCTGCTCGCAACGAAGAGGCCTTTATCGGAAAAACCTTGCAATCTATGATTACGCAAACTATATTGCCAAAAAAATGGATTATTGTCAGTGATGGCTCCAAAGATCGGACAGACGAGATTGTGAAGAGTTATGCTGAAGGAAAAGAATGGATAGAAATAGTACGGCTGCCTGAGCACAGAGATCGTCATTTTGCTGCAAAAGTTCAGGCTTTTAGTGCGGGCTATCAAAAGGTAAAAGACTTGCAGTATGACATCATTGGAAATCTTGATGCGGATCTTTCTTTCGATAAGGATTATATTGAATTTCTTTTAAGCAAGTTTTCTGAATACCCTGAATTGGGCGTTGCGGGCACACCATTTGTCGAAGACAATTCTCAGGGATATGATTATCGTTTCACGAACATAGAGCATGTTTCAG
Organism: Thermodesulfovibrionia bacterium; assembly: GCA_041478735.1. Lineage (GTDB taxonomy): Bacteria > Nitrospirota > Thermodesulfovibrionia > Thermodesulfovibrionales > SM23-35 > JBGOWS01. The sequence goes on from JBGOWS010000011.1 coordinate 1,703, forward strand.
GAGCCTGCCAGCTTTTCAGACGCAAGTGTTTTGAAGAAATTGGGGGTTACACTCCAATCAAAGGAGGCGGAATTGATTGGGTTGCTGTTACTTCAGCCCGTATGAAGGGATGGAAAACACGAACCTTTACTGAGAAGACTATATTTCATCACCGCAAGATGGGGACGGGGAAAGGACATGTTCTTAAAGCACGGTTCAGGCTTGGCAAGGAGGATTACTACTTGGGCAGTCATCCTCTGTGGGAACTTTTCAGGGTTATTTATCAAATGAAACATCAGCCCTTTATATTAGGAGGAGTATTCTTATTTTTAGGTTATTTTTCTGCTTTACTACGGCGGATGGAAAGACCAATCCCTCCTGATCTGGTTAAATTTTATAGAAAAGAACAGATGCAACGTTTAAAAGGAAAAGTTGGCAGGGTACTCGGGATGCAGAGAAATTACGCGGGCTGATTCTACATTTTATCAAAGAGTAAATTGGTCAAGGAGAATACTTTGAATAATATAAAAGCAAAAATTGAAGATAGCATCCTAAAAGTAGAAAAATGGGTTGAGGAGCATGATTACAAAGGTTATGAGCCTTTTGATGGTTTATCTTCCTTTTTCCGTCCTTTGACCTTTGGCAATCTGTTTTTAGACCGCCTTCTGATGCAGCTTATACGTCAAAGCCCTATTAACCTAAGACCTCTTTTCGGAGTTGGGCCTCTTGATTCTACAATAGGCAGAGGGTATATGGCAGGGGGATATCTCACCATGCTCAAGCACACAGGGGACGAGAAATACAAAGAAAAGGCTGCCTTATGCCTCGACTGGTTGATGGAGAATAAATCTCCGGGATATGCTGATTATAGTTGGGGAAAGCATTTCGATTTTGCAAGTCGTGGGGGAAGATATCCCAAATTTGAACCAATCACGATCTGGACAAGCCTCATCGGACTATCATTTCTGGAAGCTTACGAGACTCTTCAAGATAAGAAATATCTGGACGTTGCTGTTAGCATATGCAACTGGATTCTAAAATTGCCAAGAAATCAGACGGATTCTGGAATATGTTTAGGCTATACTGCTCTGGGAAATGGAGACTGCACCATTCACAACCAGAGCATGATGGGTGCCGCAATGCTGGCAAGAACAGCAAAGCATACAGGAAACCCTGAATATATAAAAATAGCTCAGGAGGCGATGAAATACAGCTGCACGAGGCAGCTGCCCGACGGGGCCTGGTACTATGGCGAAGATCCAAAGTATCACTGGATTGACAATTTTCACACTGGATATAATTTAGACAGTCTCAAGTCTTATATAGATACTACAAATGATAAAACATATGAAGAAAACCTTCGCCAGGGATTCAAGTTTTTTAAAAAAAATTTCTTCGAAGAAAACGGCAGGCCAAAGTATTATCATAATAGAACATATCCTATTGATAGTCAGTGTGCCTCTCAGGCCATAGAGACTCTGGCTAATTTCGCTGACTATGATGAATCTTCCCTGGAATTGGCTTTGAAAGTTGCAGAGTGGACTATTGATAACATGCAGGATAAAACTGGGTATTTTTATTACAGACAATATCCCGGCGGAATAAAGGCAAAGACACCAATGCTGCACTGGGCGCAGGCAACCACCTATAAGGCATTAACATTGCTTCAACTCAAATTACTGCGAAAGGCATAGCGATGTCCAGTCAAGTACAGAGTATTAGCGCTAAGGGCAAGCAAATCGCTGTTCCTGCTTTGCACCTCGGACCAAAGATAATGGTATTAATCAGGGGTACTTTTCTCAAGGTTGGGAAAGTACACGATGAGTTTTGGCTTCACCCCAAGGATTTGCCAGACCCCACAGAAATAATAGAAAAACTCAAAAAAGCTTCATACCCACCGGATTTGTTCACATTTGAACAGAAACTCCCGGATGTTTCGCCAAAATACGATTATCACTTAGAGTGGGATAATCTCGCGGTCATTAAAATTGATTCATATAATTCCTGGCTATCGGAAATCGACCGTAAAGCAAGACAGGCAATCACAAGATCTCAACGGAAGGGCGTTGTGACTAAAATTGTGCCTTTCACAGATGAATTAGTAAATGGTATTTGTTCCATATATAATGAAACGCCGGTGCGTCAAGGTAAGGCTTTTTGGCATTACAATAAGCCTTTTTCAGTTGTAAAGCATGAAAACGGTACCTATCCGGAAAGTAGTGTATTCGTTGGTGCATATCATGAAGATGAGCTCATCGGTTTCATTAAGTTAATAATGAATGGAGAAGTTGCGTCTCTCATGCAAATTCTTTCCAAAATCTCCCATGCAGACAAAAACCCGACCAATGCCCTGTTAGCTAAGGCGGTTGAAATATGTGAGTCGAAGCAGGCCAGGTATCTCACCTACGGCAATTATGTATACGGGAGTAAAGATCAAAGCAGCCTTATTGACTTCAAACGTCATAACGGCTTCGAGAAGATCGACATTCCAACCTATTATGTGCCTCTGACGATCAAGGGGCGTGTTGCTCTTCGATTTGGGCTTCATAAAGGTATGCGCATGTTGATACCTGATTCAATTCGGACTCCGATGCTCAAGCTAAGGGAAAAGTGGTATCATTTTCGATCACAAATGAAGAGAAGTTCTAATTGTTGAGGTTTTTAGAAGCGGGGGGGCGTTACAGATCATCTTTCTAATGCCCATGTTAGCTTTAATAATGAAGCGGGTGATGCACTTGAGAAGCAGTTCCATGACGGCCTACGAAACACCTGTCTATAACTATACTGTAGCGTCTCTTGCAACATTACACTTAAATGGAAGGGACGTCCTAAGCACGTAAATATGCCCCGTCAACTTGCACTAATTATTTGCATCCTCCTCATTCTTTACCTTTTCTGGATAGATCGGAAAAAGATCGAGGGAGTTTCCCACGCAATATGGATACCCTTCATCTGGATGGCTATTGCTGGGTCTCGCATGGTTTCACATTGGTTGAATCTTGGTCCACCAGTTATATCCGCAGATTCGTATCTTGAAGGCAGCCCTGTAGACCGTGCCGTCTTTTCGATCCTTGTGCTCGGCGGAATTATCATTCTGGTGCGGCGGAGACTAAATTGGAGCGAACTGTTCAAAAAAAATGCCTGGATATGGCTGTTTTTTGTATTTGGTCTCATCAGCATTCTCTGGTCCGATTACCCGTTTGTTTCCTTTAAAAGATGGTTCAAGGCTGTTGGAAATTTGATCATGGCCTTAATCATTCTGACCGAGGAGCGCCCTTATGTGGCGCTTGGAGTCATCCTGAGAAGATTTGCTTTTCTGCTCCTGCCCCTCTCGGTCCTCTTTATCAGATATTATCCTGACTTGGGAAGAGCCTATTCTAAAATGGGGAATGTCATGTATACTGGAGTTGCCGGTCAGAAGAATGGACTCGGGAATATTTGCCTTATTTCCGGTATCTATTTTTCCTGGCACCTTCTCCTCAGTCGTAGCAAAGTGAATGCGTCAGGAAAACAGCTACACTATTCTGTATACCTCCTAATTTTACCCATGATAGTTTGGCTTTTTTACATGGCAAACAGTGCTACTTCTCTGGCCTGTATGATTGTTGCAGGGGTGCTCTTCATTGCCGCTCGACTACCTTCGGCGGCTCTGAAACCTCTCAGAATTATGACCATTTTTCTTGGATGCATCATTCTTTTTGGAATATTGGAATTATTTTTTGATGTGAAAAACACTGTGATAGGCATGCTGGGTCGGCAGCAGGATTTAACCAGCCGGGTTCCTATGTGGGAAGAACTTATTCATATGGTTAAGGATCCCTTAGTAGGTTTTGGATTTGAAAGCTTCTGGTTAGGTGATCGTCGGATTTTGATGCAGGAACGCTGGAAGGATATAATTCAGGCCCATAACGGCTATTTACAAATGTATCTGGATTTGGGATATATCGGCCTTTTTTTCTTAGGGACATGTGTATTATCTGGACTAAGAAAAGTCTCGCGTGATCTCCTTATTGATTATCCAGTGGCTATGCTCAGGTTTTGTTTCATTGTGGTCGTTTCTTTTTACAATTATACAGAAGCTACTTTTTTTGGAGTTAGCTGCATGTGGGTCATTTTCCTATTAGGAACTATAGATATTTCGGTTACCATTTTTCCTCCAAGTCACCCAGTTACAAAGTAAGACCGTAAAAGGAACAGAAATCAGTACTTCCCAAAATAATTTGAGTTTCTGATACTTGATGTGATTACGTTTATTGTGATATAATAGTTAGTAATGACAAAAGACAGAAAAGGAGAGCGCCATGATTAAGTATTTAAAATGTGTCATATGTATGTTTTTTTTATTTACACACCCTCTTTACGCTGAAACTCATACGGCCACATCCTGTTCCGATTCAGATGTTCAAACGGCAATAAATGCTGCTCATGATGGTGATACGGTTACTATGCCCCCTGGGACTTGTTCATGGAAAGCGGTTGTTACAGTCGACCTTTCTTCTGGGCTTAACAGGGCATTAACTATTCAAGGTGCTGGAATAGATCAAACAATTATAAAAGATAATATAGACGCAGGAAAAGTATCTCCTCTCGTCGTTATAACCGCAGCAGGAAAGTCCTTCCGGTTGACGGGAATTACTTTTGATGGAACTAACCAATATCCCAATGATACCTGTGTTTACAGTTACCCGACCAGTTTGTGTCATAGTAGCATGGTGGTTATAAAGGGCAGTTCAAAATCTATCCGGATAGACCATAATAAATTTATAAATATAGAGAAGAGGGGACTTTATATTGAGGGTTACATGAATGGTGTTGTTGACGCTAATTATTTTATCAAAGGGGCAAATAATAATTCTGTGCAGACAGTTACCCAGGTTGGTAATGCTACCGGAGAAGGGGCATGGGCGGAACCAACTGGGCTGGGTGGTTCTAATTTTATTTTCTACGAGAACAATACGTTCGATTATAGCCTCGGAAGTTTTCCTGACAGTGCTTTTGATGCAGGGGGAAGTGCAAGGATGGTTTTTAGGTATAATAATTTTATCGGAACTTCTCTTGGGTGGCATGGTACTGGTTCGGGAGTACCAAGAAGAGGAACGAGGGCATGGGAGATATATAATAACTATTGGTATAAAGCACCATCAAGGGGCAGTAGCTATGCTATCATCGGTCATTCAGGTTCTGGTGTTATCTATAATAATAAGATATGGCCTCTGTATAACAATGAGATTTACGCGGGGAATATGAGACTCCCCGTGGCAAATTACGATTTTTGGGGACAATGCGACGGACTACGCAGGAAGGTATGCGCTGATTCGGGTATATACGTCCATGCTTGCACTGCTGACGCTGACTGTAGCGCACATAGTTATGGAACCTGTTCAAAACATCTTTGCAAATCACCTTTAAGGGGGACAACATGGACAAAGTGTTCTACCAATTCTGACTGTACCGGCGCGCTCGGAGCAGGATATACTTGTGATGGTTATTTTGACGGTTGCGAGGCGAACGGTGCGAACAGTTCTGGAACGGCCGCATGCGGTACTTGCAGTGCAACACAGATGTCCATATCGGGGACACCCTGGACGACAAACCAATGGGCAGGGTATTACCTATATAACGAGTCGGATAAAACGGGAGTTGATGCAAGTTGGTGCCGGATAACTTCAAACACTACGAGCACAATTACTTGTACGGCAGCAATGGTTGGAGGAACAAGCAATACATGGGTGTCTGGGAATTTTTACTCCATTACGAATGGCTGGCCCTGTAGAGATCAAATCGGTAGAGGAATTGATAATAATTTAGAGCCTGTTTATGTTTGGGGGAATACAGAGGTCGATGCGGACGGCAATTTTGTAAAAACGGCAAATTTAAGGGCAGACGCGACAACAATCATTACATCGGAAAGAGATTTTTATACAGCAGCAACTTATGATGCTCTTACACAAAAACCTTCTGGATATACACCTTATACCTACCCTCACCCATTGACCGTATCTTACCCATTGTCTGTACCCGATGCGCCGCAAAACTTGCGGGATAGTACCGTAAAATGAAAGCCTAACACCCGCGAAAATGTCCTGGTAACGAACCAGTCAGGCAATTAAATTGGCCAACAACTTTTATAAAAGAAAATATCTATGTCTCATTACACAAGAAAATTGAGGACAAGACAGTCATGGCGCATTTAGTTTCCATTCTTATACCAGCGTATAATGCGCAACAATGGATTAGAGAGACTATAAAATCAGCTTTAAGTCAAACTTGGTCGAATAAAGAACTTATAATAGTAAACGATGGCTCGGCTGACAACACACTTCAGATTGCAAAGGAATTCGAATCAAAGTCAGTGAAAGTAGTAACACAAGAAAACAAGGGCGCGAGTGCTGCGCGAAATAAAGCTTTCTCACTTGCGCAAGGCGATTACATTCAATGGCTCGATGCAGATGATTTATTGGCTCCTGATAAAATATTGAATCAACTCAAGATTATTGATAATGTTGCGAATACAAATATATTACTATCATCATCATTTGGAACATTTTATTTCCGTTACGAAAAAGCAAAGTTTTACCCTAATTCACTTTGGCAGGATCTTGACCCTTTACAGTGGATATTAAATAAATTTATAGATTACAATTGGATCAGCCAGTCAGTGTGGCTTGTCAGTCGCAGATTGAGTGAAATGGCAGGCCCGTGGGATGAAAGGTTATCACTAAATGATGATGGCGAATATTTTTGCAGAGTTGTGGCTGCCAGCGAAAAAGTAAAATTTGTTCCCGAATCAAAATGCTACTACAGGATAGGTAATTATAGCGGCCAGAGTAAAATGCGTTCTGATAAATCATTAGAGTCTCTATTATTGTCGGTTAGTCTATGTATCAACCACTTGCTTTCATTAGAAGACAGTGAAAGAACCAGAGGTGCATGCTTAATATTATTGGAGAATATTCTTTGGTATTTTTATCCTGGGAAAAGAGAAATACAACAAAAAGTTCATGATCTGGCTAAGCAATTTGGGGTGGAAAGATTGAATATGAGAGAAAGTCGGAAATATCTATTGGTTGGCAAAATTTTTGGTTGGAACACGGCTAAGTACATAAGAAATATTTTATATAGACCAAAAATATTCGCGGGTAAATACTTGGATAGACTATTTTATATTTTAAATTCTTGACGACGCCAAAGTATTTATGGAGGTCCTTCTATACCAAAGTAAGTGAGAAGCGTCACCCTCTGGAATTTTATATGAAAATACTTCTATCGCTTTGTATTTTTGAGACATTCATCATTGCTAATCAGTTTGGATAGTGATTTTTATATTCGTGATCACCACCGATATCCGCCGGCATGTAGGTCGAGACGTTTGAATAAGTGTCCAAAAATGAATTAGAAAAGAGCTTAATTAGATTTGCCAAGTTCTCAATCTCTCAAAAAAGATACAATAAAAGGATTGTCATGGAGCCTGATTGAAACAGCCAGTTCGCAGGGTATACGCTTTATTATAGGCATCATTCTGGCGCGGCTACTTGTTCCTGAAATGTACGGTTTAATCGCAATGCTCTTGATATTTATTACACTTGGCGAGATATTTGTGGATAGTGGCTTTGGAACAGCGCTGATCCAAAAGCAGAAGATCACTGAGCGCGAAATATGCTCGGTGTTTTACTTTAATATATTTGTAGGTTTAATTGCCGCTATCCTTTTATTTTTTGCAGCACCAGTGATAGCAGCATTTTACAATCAGCCGGCTCTAACCCCGCTTGCCCAATCGCTATCTCTAATTTTTATTATTAATTCGCTCGGTATGACACAAAGTAACCTCCTTGTAAAACGAGTAGACTTCAAATCTCTGGCTAAATTGAGTACAATTGCTAATCTCATCTCGGGCTTAATTGGTATTGCATTGGCCGTTATGGGTTACGGCATTTGGAGTCTCGTCATCCAGCAAATATCGGCAACAGCGGCAAGGAATTTTCTTTACTGGTTTTATAGTACTTGGCGTCCCAGCCTTCTATTCAGCATCAATGCAATCCGCCAAATGCTTAGATTTAGCCTGTCAATTCTTGCTATTGGAATATTAAACAGGACATCTGAAAGCATCTACTATATGGTAATAGGCAAGTTATTCTCAGCAACCGATCTTGGGATTTTTTCACGAGCAAATCAGCTCCAAAGCTTTCCTTCCAGTGCATTAGCGATGTTAGTAGGACGCGTCACATTTCCGGTCTTTGCAAAGGTGCAACATGACCCACTGATGTTAAAGTTAGGATTGAGAAAGACACTCACCATTCTTGCCTTCTTGATTTTTCCAATCATGGTTGGCGTTGCTGCAGTCGCAAAACCTTTAATTTTGGTGCTGTTAACAGTTAAATGGGCAGCAACTATTCCCTACTTACAGCTACTCTCGGTTGTTGGTATTTTATTTCCACTTGAGTGGATCAGACAACAGGCAATTCAGGCTGTAGGCAGGCCTGACTTGTCGTTAAGAGTAGAAATCGTCAAGAAGCTCGCTCTGTTTATCGGTATAGCGGTCACGTGGTACTGGGGTATTTTCGGTATTATTACCGGAATGATTTTTGCGTCACTTCTTTCTTTGTCTTTAAACATACGCTACACCGCAATGGTTACGCAATATTCAACAAGAGAACAATTATCTGATATGTTGCCCTATTTTACGATCTCCATTATAATGGGTGCCATAGTATTCAGTATAATTTATCTCTTGGATAACTATAGCCCTTTATACCAATTGCTTGTACCGTCCTTTAGTGGCTTTCTTTTTTATGTGGGTATAGCACGGTTATTTCGTACATCTGCAATCATGACAATCCAGCAAGAATTGCGGCAACTTATTAGGTAATAAGGCATTGAAGTGGGCATGGCTTTAATATGCAAGGGTTGTTCATCGTAATAATCGTCGCTACATTGTAAATTTCTTTCTGGTTTAAATCACGGTTTATTCCCCGCCGCTTGCGGCGTAATATGCATGACAGGATGAACCGGAAATTACTACTTCTTGTCAGTGAGAGGTTTGAATTTTCCAAAAATTGATCAAGTTTCCTTTTTTCCCCGATTTTCTAATACCTAAAACTGGCCGTTGCATAGGTAATTAACTGATATCATTATATACCATATATACCATATTTCGTATGGGTGAGCGAAAAATACGCTAATATATTGATATTATAGTGCTATCTAATATCATCCGCCAGTTTTAGGTAATATATTAAAGGTGATGATGTCTATCAGGCCACAAGATTTAAAATCAGATCATATTTCCGTCTGTATTTGCACATTTCATAGACAGGAGCTACTTGCTCGTTTATTGGCTGTATTGCAAGATCAAATAACTGATGATTTATTTACTTATTCAATTGTAGTTGTTGACAACGATTTTACCGAATCAGCGCGTGATACAGTCAAACGCATGGCCAAAGAAGTAAAATATCCTATTGAATATTATGTGGAGCCGCGGCAGAATATCGCACTTGCTCGTAACAAAGCCGTTATGAATGCGAGGGGAGACTTCATTGCGCTGATTGACGATGATGAAGTCCCTGTAAAGGAATGGCTTTCTAATCTTTTTAGGACACTGCATTTATGCAAAGTAGATGCTGTTTTAGGACCTGTTCGGCCATCATTTACTCCTCAAACACCACAATGGCTAATCAAGAGCGGCTTATGCGAGCGTCGTTCTTGCCAAACTGGAAAGTTACTTACATGTGATGACCAGTTACGGACTGGTAATGTACTGGTCCATCGCAGAATATTCAATAATTATAAAAATTTATTCGAAGAGCAATTTGGAAGGACCGGTGGGGAGGATGTTGCTTTTTTCGACAAACGCATCGAAGAGGGATATGCTTTAGTTTGGTGCGAAGATGCGCCTGTATATGAGGAAGTCATAACTGAACGGTGTTGCCTTTCGTTTCATTTAAAAAAATATGTTCGTCTCGGCGGCCTAACTGGCGAAATAATGAGAAAAAAAAGTGTGCACTACTGGAGAAATTTCCTAAAGTCGATTTGTGCAACAATTGGTTATACGATTATTCTACCGGCAATTGTTTTTTTTGGAAAGTCTATTCTCTCACGGCATCTGGTTAAATATGTATACCACATCAGTCGGTTGTTCGGCATGCTTGGGATTGTGCTAATTCGAGAAAGATAATCGCGTTTCTGTTTGGACTTATATTTTGTGGTGATCTAAAGTGTATTAGCGCAATCTTTTGGTGTTGTCTCACAAAATGAAGGCCTCGTTAAAATAAGTTATGTTCAATTATTATAGTACTCTATGGCAAGCGGCTTGAGGAGGTCATCATGGGAAATTATTTCAGGGTAGATGAGTTTAGTGCGGAAGAGTGGACAAAATACGGGGCGACTTTTTCCTGCAACAACATCTATCAAACTTGGGCTTATGGCGCGGCCCACAGCAAAGGGATGCTTTACAGCATGAGCAGAGCGATCCTGTTCGACAGCAATCAGCCGGTTGTCATGGCGCAGTTTCGTATTTCGAGGATCCCTATGTTTGGGGTTGGGGTTGCAACAGCCAATTGGGGCCCTCATTGGCGTTACGACGATGATCTGTCATTGGCAGAAGAACACTTGGGTGAATTTCTTAATAAAGTCAGGGAAGAATATGGCACGAAGCGAGGGCTGCAGATCCGCTTTGATTTACGTAGCACATTTTCAAAAGAAAAGGATGTATGTCTGTTACAGGTATTTGAAAAAAACGGCTTTAAAATTAATCCTCAAATAAGGGCATACCGTACCTTTATCTTGGATTTGAGCTTGGACCTAGATGTACTGCGTGCCAATCTGCATAGCAAGTGGCGCAGAGAATTGGGATATTCTGAAAAGGCGGGACATGAAGTAGAGTTCGGGTCGAGCGTTGAGCTATTTGATCGTTTTTGGGGACTTTACAAAGAAATGTGGACAAAAAAAACATTTGCGACGGGAGTGAGGATGCCAGCGATACGTATAACACAAAGTACATCCGACCCAATGGAACGTTTCTTAATTTGGATAGTTCGACAGCAAAACGAAGATATAGGCGCTGGAGTGTTTTCTGCATTGGGGAACACAGTGATGTATTTCTTGGGGGCGTCTTCCCCCGAGGCGAGGCAGAACAGCAATCCGGGTTACCTAATTCAATGGCTTGCTGTCCGTAAAGCGAAAGAAATGGGATTTAGATGGTTCGACTTAGGCGGGGTATCAGATCTTCCCAGCGGATCCGGTGTGTATAAATTTAAGAAAAAGATGAACGGAACCTATATATTGTATCCAGGTCGATTCGTAGCACGAATCGGTATCAAGTCTACTTATCTTGTCGATATCGGCGAGAAATGGTTCAGAAAACTTCGCCAAATAATCAGGAAGAAATGAGGAAACCGGAAGGTTTGAAATATGTTCATGTATCAAAAATGTGAAACAAAAAAGCAGATTAATTCTGATTTAAGTATTAAAATTGAAACTTACCATAGCTTCGACGCTATAGCATCTATGCAGCAGGAATGGGATAATTTTATTGAAGAAATCGGAGGGGAAATATTTCTTACCTTCGACTGGTGTAGAGTATGGTGGAAATACTACGGGAAAAATCGAAGCCTTTTGGTATTTGTTTTTCGAAAGGAAGGCACTCTATGCGGTATAATGCCAATGTTTGGTGATCACATTCGGCTGGGCCCTGTCGCAATCAGGGCTCTCAGGTTAATGGGTACTGATTACACGCCGGTCGCAGTTGCGATCCCGATTCGAAAGGAATTGATGACCGAAGTTATGCAAGCTTTCCTCATGGAGATCGGCAGTAATGGGGCCCAATGGGATATCATACATTTGGGGCCGATTTCTGGACGGTATGGGTCATTTACAACTCTCACAGAGGCTTGCTCCTCCAGGTGCAGGCAAGGATTTATCATTAAAGAAGGCAAAGGTGAAGTACATACGTACATAAAATTGGCTGGGAGCTGGGAGGAGCAGCTTGCGACCCTTAGTAAAAAGAACAGGGAAGGAATGAAGAGGAAATATGATCGACTGATTCAAAGAGGCGCGTCTTTGGAGTGTGTGGATGTGAACCCCGATAACCTTTCTCATATGTTTGATGACTTTGTGAACACCCACCAGTCCCATTGGAACAATTTAGGAAGACCTGGCCACTTCGGCGCATGGCCTTCTTCATACGAATTCCACCGTGAGGTTGCTGAAACACAATTAAGAAGGGGAAGACTTAGATTCTATGAATTAAAACTAAATGGCAATTGTATTGGATATCGCTACGCATACAAATTCGGAGATACCTACTACTGTTTTCTTTATGCCCGTAAGGCAATGGAACAGTTAGAAAAAATAGATTTTTCCAGGATTGATTTTGGCGAAATTGTAAAAAGGGGCATTAACGAGAAAGTAGAATGGCTTGATTTAATGAGGGGAGAGTACTTGCACAAGTTGCAGCTTGGTGGGCAAATCTTCGACATTAAAAACATATATTTATACTCAAATAGCTCGGTGGGACTTTTAAAAGTTACGATCTTTCGAATGTTCGCTAAAGTTTTGGATATAATCTATTACAAAATATGGCGAAGACGTATTGCTCCGAGGGTCAGATTTAGACAAGGCCATCTGTGGCAGTTATGGATACGCACAAACACGTTATAGGGTTAAATGACTCTCTTCGGGTTATATTCCCCGAAGCTTGCTTCGTTCCTTGATGTCTTCGATACCCCGTAGCTTGCTGCGGGGTAGTTCATTCTATGAAATCGATAGAAGAAAAATTATTTTGCGGTTTTCCTGACGTCGGGGTGGGGGAAATACTTGGATCTAAGAGGATGACCAATGATTGGTGTGCATGGTTTTGGGACGCTCAATTGTTTCTTACCCATACGGGTAAAACAGCCATTAGGAAGGCCTGCGAACTGATCAATATTGAGCCTGGAGATGAAGTCCTGATGCCATCCTATAACTGCGGGTCAGAAATAGACGCAATCATTAAGGGGGGGGCTACGGTCGTACTTTACAGGGTCGATAGATCAAGCATGATAGATGTTGATGACCTGCGGCTTCGAATAAACCGGAGGACAAAGGCTGTGTACGTCACATACTATTTTGGTTTCCCTCAGCAGATTGGCAAAATAAAAGAAATTTGTGAAGCTAATTCCATTTACCTCATTGAAGACTGCGCGCTGTCCCTGTTCAGCAGCAATGGTCCCGAAAAGCTTGGATCGACAGGAGACATTGCAATTATTAGTCTTACTAAAGCACTCCCTGTCCCGGACGGGGGAGTGTTGGTAGTCAATAATCCTAACTTAATGAAAGAGCTGTGGAATTTGAGACCCCCAAATCAGACAACTATTTATAGGTCTATGCTTCCGTTAATAAAATCCCGTGTGATGAGGTTATTATCATCATGCAGGCCTATAAATCCTTTGTATCGTCTGATTTTTGGAATGCTGAAATGGATAAAGGGAACGGAACAGAACAGAAGGTATTTGAATCAAGGTAAAAGACTCGAGATGTCGATAGACATGTACTACGATGAAAGGCTGAGTAATAGAGGATTGTCTGGTCTTAGCAAGCGTATTTTTTTATCCTGTGATGTCGATCATATTATCTCGACACGTCGAGATAACTATGAGACGCTGTTATATTTGTTAAAAGAATGCGATCGCATAAAACCATTATTTGGAGAATTACCTCCGGGGACGTGCCCTCTGTTTTTTCCAGTTATTGTCGACAATCGCAATGAACTGGCGGTGAAAATGAACGAACTTGGGATTGATGCACGTGCGTTTTGGAAAGGATACCATGGTCAATTGCCTTGGGAGGACTTTCCTGATGCTTGTTTTTTGAAGGACAATCTTCTTGCATTGCCTATACATCAGGAATTATCCCGAAATAATATAGAATATATTGCAGAAAATATGATTCGACTGAAGGGGAAATAGGAAGATAATCATTTTAGGTCATTATATTAAACGCCGATTTTAGTAAAAAATCACTGGCGGTGAAAGATTATGCAGGCCATGTTAGATCAATACACTGTTGAGGTAGACTCCGTAAGTGAAAATTATTGGTATGAAATCGTTAGAAAATTCAGGGATGCAAATATATACCAAACGTGGGCCTACGGTGCGGTGAGATTTGGTGAAGGTAGCTTAAGTCACATGATAGTGAGGAAAAACGAAAAGCTTATTGGGGCTGCCCAGACCCGAATTGTTAAAATTCCATTAATCAATGCTGGAATTGCCTATGTTCGCTGGGGCCCTCTTTGGAGAAAATATGATTCCGAGGATAATTTAGAGGATTTTCGTTCAATCGTCTGCGCAATGCGACAAGAGTATGTTAATCATCAAGGTTTATATCTTAGGATCATTCCTAACGAAATAGAAAATTGTCAAGGGAACCTCCGAGTAATTCTTGAAGAGGAGGGATTTAAATGGAAAAGAAGTGATTACAGAACCCTGTATTTAAGTCTGGTTGAACCTTTGGAAACGATAAAAAGCAATATGAACAAGAATTGGAGAAAGAATTTAAACAAGGCAGAAAAGCAGGGACTTACAATAGTAGAAGGAACAGAGCCTGCCCTGCTTGAATGTGTTGATCGAATATTTCGCGAAACGGTCTCACGCAAAGGATTCGTGCCAGGAATAAACATTGACGATTATCACATGCTGCAGAAGAGTTTGCCCGATCACATAAAAATGCGAGTAATGATATGCCAATCTGAAGGACAACCCGTAGCCGGTCTTGTAGGATCAGCTATGGGCGATGTAGGGATCGAATTAATAGCAGCAACTAGCAATGATGGTCTAAATCTTGGAGGTAGTTATCTTTTGAGATGGAAAATGATTAACTACCTAAAGCAATGCGGATGTCGATACTACAACCTGAATGGAATTAATCCAGATAGAAATCCCGGAGGATACCAGTTTAAGTCAGGTCTTTGTGGAAGTAATGGGTTAGATACTGAATTTATTGGCACTTTTGAGGCAAGCGAAAATGCTTTAAGCAGTTTGGCAGTAAAGCTGGGAGAGATGATGCGTAAAGGCTATACAAAGGTTAAAAAAATGGTCTAACAACTTGGATAGTCAAATGCCTGCAAAATTAGGGTATTTTGTAAATACTCCCGGAGAAATTGAGTGCTATACGTAAATGCCGATGACTTCGGCTGTACCAGTGAAATAACAGATATAATCTTAAGCTGTTATCGTAAAAGCAGGATTCATGCTGCCAGTGCGATGACCTTCATGAATGACTCAGAAAGAGCAGCAGATCTCGCCGGCCAAAACGGTTTGCCCGTGGGATTACATCTTAATTTCACCGTAGAATTCACGGGCGAAACGGTTATAGCAAATTTGCGAGATCACCATCGGGCGGTTTCCGATTACCTTAAAGCACGAAAGTGGAATCAGGTTTTCTACAATCCGTTTTTGCGCAATTCCTTCGATTATGTTTTTCAGGCACAATGGGATGAATTTTGCCGTCTTTATGGAGAGGAGCCAAAGCGGCTGGATGGACATCATCATATGCATTTGTGTATGAATATGCTTGTTTCCGGGAAAATACCTAAAGGGATTCGGATACGAAGGAACTTCACTTTTTATCCGGGTGAAAAAAACCCTGTAAACCGGCTTTACAGGTATCTTGTAGATCGATGGTTGAATTCAAAATTTCTTTGCACCGATTCTTTTTTTTCGATGAAACCCATCGACCGGGAAAAACTCCAAAAATGGGTATTGCTATCCAAATCCTCAGATGTAGAAATTATGGTGCATCCCGGTGTCGAAAATGAGTACTTATTTTTGTTGAGTTCAGAATGGGCAGAATTAATGTCGCAGGCAATTCAGGGATAAAAGGTCAATATGGGGTCTATAATAGAAAAAGA
The DNA here is from genome assembly GCA_041478735.1 of Thermodesulfovibrionia bacterium. Lineage (GTDB taxonomy): Bacteria > Nitrospirota > Thermodesulfovibrionia > Thermodesulfovibrionales > SM23-35 > JBGOWS01. The sequence continues at coordinate 17,565 of JBGOWS010000011.1, forward strand.
GGAGAATAGGAAATAAAACAAGGAGCCTTCTTTATGTAATAAGATAACAGAGTGGCAGCGGGAGCATCTGTGGCTAATGGGGTCCGTCAAAGTGACTCGGTCTGAACTGCTGGATGCTCCCGGCCGGTACCCTGTCCAATGGGAAGATGCCTTTAAGTGGCTATTATAGACGGGGCAAACGGTATTGGCAGACTTGAGAGAAAAAAGGGGTCAATTCTTTATTATTGACAAAAGCATTGTCTAACCACGGAGATGGTGGAATCAGTTCTTTATTCTTGGCGTGCACAGCTAAGGGTAGCGCATTCTATCGGGTGGAAGTCCCGTCATGGTGCGGGGTCATTGGGGGGGGAGAATGGTGTCAGGCCTTGACGTTTGACTTTTTGAGACCTGGTAATTACTGTAATCCAGGCAATCCTGTCTTTTGTACTAACATAACAAAGAAAGTTGATAGGCTTGAGAATAAAAGGGGCTGAGTTTTTTGAAAAGTGATAACTGGTTGACTGAAAAAATAGTCAAAGAATCTCTTAATAAACAAGATATTTCCTACGTACGAAAGCTTATACAAGAAGGGATGTCAGATGAGGAAATTCTTTTGAGGTTAAGGGAAAAAATATTTTCAAATTCGAAAGGAATGCGGGCCTATATAAGGCAGGAAAAAACTAGGGCCCTTATGTTAAAGCTTTCGTACAAAATCCATTGGGTCTATATTTTGCCGATAATTAAACGATGGCTGAGAGAAAAAGAGGCACTTGTCAGGTGGAAGGAAAATAAACATTACAGCAAAATTGAGGAGAAAGCTAAAGAATTAAAAAGGGAATTGGTTGACACGAGGTATAATAAAGTCAGGTTTGATTGCATAAATAGAGGGGACATCCCTAAAGATGTAATGAAAATGTTCGAAGGAGCAGCAGAAGAACTATTATTACAAATAGAAGAAGAGGAAGTTGACGGGTCGCTAAATAGTAAAGAGAGTTTAGATTTTATAAATACCCAAATTAATGAATAGAGAACATTTCGGGGTCAGACTTGTTTATTGCAATTTAAGGGAAAGAAAAGTTAGAGAACGGTGTCAAAAGGTGTCAGGTCTACACTCTTGACAAATGAAAAGATGAATGAGATAATAAGAGCAATAATAGCCATTTGAAAAGAGATTATGGCGCGACCATTGAGGATAGAGTACGCCGGTGCATATTATCATATAACTGCAAGGGGAAATGAGCGGAGGGAAATATTCATGAATGATCAGGACCGCGAGAAATTCCTGTCCTATTTAGAAACAGCGAACCAAAGATATGGAGCAGTGATACATATATATTGTCTCATGAGTAACCATTATCATCTTCTTTTGGGGACGCCATTAGGGAACCTGTCGCAGATAATGAGACATATCAATGGAGCGTATACTAATTATTTCAATGCAAAGAGGCATAGGGCAGAGAAACAAATAAGAGAAACAAATAGGGACACATCCCATTTTTATTGACATTCAGGACCATAGTCGGTAGACTTCTCTATGCCGAGGATCGGTAGAGCGGTTGCCCCAGGCTATCCGCACCATGTCATTCAAAGGGGAAACAACAGAGAGAATGTCTTCTTTGAAAAAGAAGACCGAACGTAATAGTTCAGCCCTCTTTTCAGAAAATTAAACATTTTCAAAAACCACTTACATTCCGAATATCCATGTGCTATTCTTTAGCGTATGAATACGGACGTTAAATATCAAGGAAAAATTGCAACTACCCAAGATATAGACTTTATCAACAAATTAATTTCCAATAATCCTCTTGATAGTCGCCGTACCATATCA
>JBGOWS010000062.1:0-10248 GCA_041478735.1 Thermodesulfovibrionia bacterium
CCTCCTTATTATTGGTATTATCCTCCCGGAGCGGTTATCACCAGCGGAATTATCGGCTTTGGTTTTGGTATTTTTGTTGGTCTTGGCATATCCTCATGGAGCTGGTTCGACTGGCATCACCATTACATTGATATAGATATACACAAGACAAGACATTTTAACAGGTTCGACAGAGGCAGATGGGATTTCGACAGACATGTCTGGAGGCACGAGCCAGATCACAGAAGGGGTGTTGCTTATAGAGATCGGGCAACGAGTCAGCATTTTGGGGTGCCGGCTTCACGTGCGTCGGAGATAAGGCCAGAGGCACGCGGTTACATCGGTGGAAGGATCGAACACGAAACGGTACAAAGACCTCCAACGGTACAAAGACCTCCAACGGTACAGAGACCTCCAACGGTACAGAGACCTCCAACGGTACAGAGACCTCCAACGGTACAGAGACCCTCTACCGGGAGCAATGCCTTCGACGGTATCGGTAATGGGAATTTTGAGCGCAGGGCAAGCGAACGTGGTGGCTCAAGTCGGCAGAGTGGAGGTTTCCAAAGTGGTGGACAAAGTGATAGATCCCGAAGCGGCGGGCAAGGCGGTGGATTTCGAAGGTAGATTACAGTAACGGCGTTCATGATTTCGGTATATTTTATTAAAGGAGAAAAAAGGATTAAAGATGCGTAAGGGAGGAAAAGAATGAATACATTTAGATGTGATAAAAAGAGCGGTTCACTTTGTCTCGCCTCACTGATTGGCATTATAACGGTTGTCATATTTCTGAGCGGAACCTATGCACCTTTGCTTGCCAAAAGCATAAAGCAGAAGAGTTTTGCTTCGCCTGAAGAGGCTGTGAACGCCCTTGTTGCCACAGTCAAGGCAGATGATAAACAAGAACTGCTGGCCATTTTGGGCTCTGGGGGCAAGGAATTGATATCTTCCGGCGATGAGGTCGCAGATAAGGCAGGACGTGAAAAGTTCCTCAAAGCCTATAACGAGATGAACAAACTCGAGAAAGCATCTGCCAACAAAATAATTCTTCATATAGGAAAAGATGATTGGTCTTTACCAATTCCGGTTGTGGAGAAAAGCAAGAAATGGTTTTTCGACACAAAGGCGGGAAAAGAAGAGATACTGAACAGGAGAATAGGCAGAAACGAGTTGAATGTTATGGAGGTTCTTCATGCCTATGTTGATGCACAGTGTGAATATGCAAGCAAGGATCGTAATGGTGACGGGGTCGCACAGTTCGCCCCAAAAATTATCAGCACTGAAGGCAAACACGATGGACTCTATTGGGATGCACAAGAAGGTGAGGAAATAAGCCCCCTCGGTCCTTTTGTTGCTCAGGCGGCAAGCGAAGGATACTCTAAGAAAGGTGAAGGTATTAACCTTTCGCCTTTTCACGGGTATTATTACAGGATACTCAGGGGACAAGGGAAATACGCTACGGGTGGTGCATACGACTATGTAGTCAAAGGAAAGATGATCTTAGGATATGCGCTCGTTGCTTATCCTGCTCAATACGGCAACTCGGGTATTATGACCTTTATAGTAAATCAGGAAGGGGTTATTTATGAAAAGAATCTTGGCAAGAATACAGTGAATATAGCAAAGGCCATGAAGAAGTTTAACCCTGACAAGACCTGTAGGAAGGTTAAAGATATAACAAAAGAGTAACATTCAATAAGGATATGGGGTACCCTATTGTTTATTTAGTGCATAGGGTAAAACTGTCAGCCTTAAATTTGTTTTAAGTGCGAATTCCCGAAAGTAATTCACACTTAATAAATAATATCAGATGTGTTAATTAGATGAAGAAAGTGATAAAAGTTTAACCTTCTTGATTCTGCGTGTTCGTAGGTGTAGTCCGCATCCCAGCCGGGTCGGTTTTAGTGAGAAGGTGATGCAATTTTCGTTGAGAATCTACCCGCTTATTTCTTTGGAACAATCCGGTATATCTTGTCATCTCCTGGACGTGGTGAACCTCTTCCATCTGTATTATTCGTGAGAAAATAGAGGGCGCTGTCGGGCCCTTCGACCACATCCCTAATTCTCCCGTATTTCCCTTCCTTATCTTCTTTTGCAAACCACCTTTCTATCCTGGTGACTTTATCACCTTCACCATCAAATTCAATCATGATAAGAGATTCATTTTATTATACGCCTCCGCATGAGCCTGAACGGATAGGGAGCGAGCAAAGTTACAACAACAAAAATCCATACAGTATCCCATGTACAGAAAGCTAATTTCCCCGATGCAAAAGCCCTGCATATATTTACAAGGTGATACACTGGCGTGAAGAAAGCGATCTTTGAGACAACGGGAGGGAGATTATCAAGAGGGAAAAAGATACCTGAAAAGAGAAACATCGGCGTCATGAAGAGGGTATAAAAGTAATTAAAAGAGTCTATGCCTGGAATAACAGCCGTAAATATCACCGATATCTCTGCGAAGATCAGCCCGGATATAAATAGAATGGGAATGGCAAGGAGAATAAAGGGAGAATCCACAAGCCCGAAGAGGGAAATTACGATAATGATTATTGTGCCGTAAAGCAGGCTCTTTGTAGCACCCCACATGAGTTCACCAGCCACAAGGTCATCGATATTGACAGGTGTTGCAAGTATTGCATCAAATGTCTTCTGATAGGTCATTCTTACATAAGTGCCATATGTACATTCATAGATTGCTGCAAACATGGAGGAGGAAGCGATTATCCCGGGGGCTATAAAGTTTATATAGGGGATGCCATTGATTTCCTTTACAAATGCACCAAGCCCGAGTCCTAAAGCTGCAAGATAAAGAATCGGCTCAACAAAATTCAGGGCTATGCTTGATTTATATAGTTTTGTATAAACCGTAAAATTTCTCTGCCAGACTCTGAATGCACGTTTAATTTTCATAATGAAAACTCCCTCAAAGATCTCCCCTCCCTTGATGGTCTACGACTCGTAGAGGAGGGGACAAAGGGGAGGGTGAGAATAAATCCAGTAAACACCCCCACCCTATCCCTCCCCCATCAAGGGGGAGGGGTTATTAGGAAAAACTATTACAAATAGTCTATCCAACAAAGTCCCAGTTTATTAAGACCTTTCCGCTTAAAGCGGAAAGCGAAAATGCTGTCTGTATAAGTTGATTATTAAAAACCATATTATTAATCTTTCAGTAACTTTCCTGTTAATTTTAAATAAACATCTTCAAGATTTCCGCCATGGATACTCATAAGTCTTGACGGAGTATCAATAGTTAAAATCTTTCCAGAATCCATAATCGCAACTCTATTGCAGAGTTTTTCAGCCTCTTCCATATAATGGGTTGTGAGTATAAGAGTCGTGTTTTTTGACTTAAGATAATTCAGCTTTTCCCAGACAGAGTGTCTGCTGTGCGGGTCAAGTCCGGTAGTTGGTTCGTCAAGTATTAATAGCTCTGGATTGTTTATCAATGCCCTTGCAAGAATAAGTCTTCGTTTCATCCCACCTGACAGATTACCTATCTTTACATGAGCCTTTTCTTTTAATTCAACGAATTCGAGGAGTTCCCATGCAATCGGCGATGATTCCTTCCTGGGAATATCAAAATACCTTGCATATACAATCAGGTTTTCGAATACTGTAAGATCAGGGTCAAGATTGTCATCCTGCGGCATAACACCTATTCGTGCCTTTATCCGACTCGGGCTTTCGGTAACATCCATATCGAATACCTTTACATCTCCAGAAGTTGGCGGCATGAAACAGTAAATTATGCGCATTACTGTTGTCTTGCCTGCTCCGTTTGGCCCAAGAAAGCCGAAACATTCGGCTTTTAATATTTCGAAATCTATATTATCTACTGCTTTTAGAGAGCCGTAATACTTTGTCAGCCCTTTTACAGTAACAATGTTCATAGATATAATTTTAGCATGAAATAAAAAGCTCGAAGATTCCTCAAAATCTATTTTGACAAATGTGGCGTGGAAAGAGTATTTTTATACAATTATACATGAGCCTTTGGATCATAAAGAGACATAAAAATACAGGATACCCCTCTATATCCCCCCTTACCAAGGGGGGAATTAAAAGGGGGTATATTTTTATAATATCTATATTTCTAATTATTTCTATTTTCTCCTGTGCCCCAAAGGAGATTAAGCCACCTCCAAAACCAGCAAAGATTGCAATAGTTCTTGGTGCAGGGGCATCAAAGGGATTTGCACATATCGGGGTGCTAAAGGTACTCGAGTCTAATAAAATACCTTTGCATATGATAATAGGCACAAGTGCAGGGAGTTTTGTAGGTTCACTTTATGCCTATGGATTCAATGCATTCGAACTCCAGAAGCTTTCTTTCGCAATAGAGAGAGATGATATCATCGACTTAACAATCCCTGACAATGGATTCATAAAAGGGGAAAGGCTTGAAGGATATATAAATCGTATAATGGAAAATAAACCGATGGAAAAGTTGAGGATTCCTTTTTATGCAGTTGCAACCGATATCCAGAGCGGCAGGGAAGTTGTATTCGGAAGCGGCAATACGGGCACTGCTGTAAGGGCAAGCTGCTCAATCCCGGGAATATTCAGGCCTGCTAATATTTCAGGAAGGATGTATGTTGATGGTGGTGTTGTGAGTCCTGTGGCTGTCGAGGCTGCAAGAAGGCTCGGGGCTGACATAGTCATTGCTGTAGATATATCGAGTGATGTTGAAGCATCTTCCCCAACAGGGACGATTGAGACAATACTTCAGGCAATAAATATAATGTACTCAAAACTTGCAGCTATTCAACTTTCAAAAGCAGATGTTGTAATAAAACCGAAAGTCGGTTATATAGGGAGTGCTGATTTTTCAAAGAGGCATGAGGCAACACTCGAAGGTGAAAAGGCAGCGCTAGAGGTCTTACCAAAGATACAGGAGATAGTAAATAGATTAAAGCAGGAAGGCAGGCTGGATTAGGCTAATTCTGAATTACATTGAGAAAAAAATAATTTGTAAAATTTCTAGCAAATCTAAACCCCCTAAAACCTGAAGAACATCTAAAATTTGATTTAATCTTCAAATGTTGGGCTGAAAAGAGTCTTGCAAGCGAACATCTCCCCTTTATTATTTTATTTACATCTAGCCCTTTAAGAATGCTATACTTTCAAGTCTGCAATACTAGGAGGCAACAATGGCTAAAAAAATAATGTTGGTGATACTATTCCTCTTCATAATTTTGGTGCCGGGGGCTATTTATGCCCAGGAGTTTCCTGTTATTAACTCGGTAGAGGTAAAAGGGCTTAAAAGGATTGGAGAAAGTGCAGTAATGTCAAAGATTACCCAAAGATTAGGCGACCAGCTCTCCCCGGAAAAAACGAATGAAGACATTAGAAATATTTTTAAGATTGGATATTTTGACGATGTAAGGGCTGAGATCGAACCTTTTGAGGGTGGTATAAAGTTGATATACGTTGTGAAGGAAAAACCTACTATTATAAAAATCGAACTTTTTGGTAATAAGGAGTTTGATGACTCAAAGCTGAAGGAAAAGTTAACTATAACAACCAGCGCTATCGCTGACGCAGTCTTGATACAGGATAATGCAAACAGTCTGCGGGCATTTTATGAAGAAGAGGGATACTGGCTGGCAAGAATAGTCCCTGTTATTAAAAGTATAAGCCCTGATGAGGTCAGCCTGACCTATCAGATAGAGGAAGGTCCAAAAGTAAGGATTAAAAAGATAAATATCGAAGGGAATAAGGCTATCTCAACAGGTAAGATAAAGCGGGCTATAGAGATTAAGGAGTGGTGGTTTTTCTCTTTTGTTACCTCATCAGGCTATTTTAAAAAGGAGGGCATGGAGGGGGATATTGAAAGAATAAGGAACCTTTATTTTAATAACGGGTTTATTAAGGTAGCGGTAGGAGAACCAAAGATTCAACTCACAGATGATAAAAAAGGAATGGTTATAACAATTCCAATTTCAGAAGGTGACCAGTTTAATATCTCTTCTGTAGAATTCTCGGGTAATAAGGTTTTTACTGAAGATGAAATAAAGAAAAGAACTACAATGGAACTTAATAAGCCTTTTAGCAAAGAAAACCTTAAAAGGGACATTATTTCAATATCTGAACTGTATTCGGAAAATGGGTACGCCCTTATAACTGTTTCTCCTGAACTTATACCTGATGAAAGCAAAAAACTTGTAAGGGTACTCTTGGCTATTGATGAGGGCGATAAATACAGGATAGGCAGAATCGAGATTTCTGGAAACACTAAAACCAGGGATAAGGTTATAAGAAGAGAAGTAAGGGTCAACGAAGGTGATGTCTTTAATAGTTCCTTAATAAAAAGAAGCTATGAAAGGATCAATAACCTTAACTTTTTCGAAAAAGTGGAGATGGCCCCGAAACCGAACCCGGAGGAAAAACTGGTAGGTATTGATATAAAGGTAAAAGAAAGGCCGACTGGCTTTTTTAGTATCGGAGGAGGTTATAGCTCTATTGAGAAATTTGTTGCAATGGTCGATCTAACGCAGGGTAATCTCTTCGGCAAGGGGCAGCTTATAAAAATTAGAGCAGAACTCGGGGGAAGAACCTCGTACTATGATATCTCTTTCAGGGATCCCTGGTTCTTGGATAAACCAATCTCGTTCTCCACAAATATTTATAAGATGACGAGAAAATACATAGAATACGAAAAAGAGGCAACAGGATTTGGGTTCTCCTTTGGTAAGAATTTATCAGAATACTGGTGGGGCGACATAGGATATAACTTTGAGAATGCAACAATATTCAATGTATCTGAAGGAGCCTCGAACATAATAAAAGAACAGGAAGGCAGAAAAATTACCAGCAGTATTACACCTTCCTTAACAAGAGATTCGAGAGACAGTTACATTGACACGACAAGGGGTTCAAGAAACTCTGTTTACCTGACATATGCAGGTATCGGGGGAAATAATAATTTTGTGAAGAGCGAAATAGACTCTGCATGGTATTTCCCAGTCAGAAGTTCGACTGTGATGTTGAGAGGGAGGTTTGGTTATGCCACAGGTATTTTTGGCAAAGATCTGCCTTTATATGAGAGGTTCTATGTGGGCGGTATATATACTGTTAGGGGATTGGGATTCGGTGAGGCAGGACCAAGAGATGTAAATACAGGGGAGGCTATAGGAGGCACGGAGGAACTGATCTTCAATATGGAATATATCTTTCCTATTATTAGTGATGTAAGACTTAAAGGAGTTTTATTCTTTGATGCAGGAAATACTTATGAATCATTTAAAAATTTTGGTAACCTAAGATATACTACTGGATTGGGCATAAGATGGATTTCACCTATTGGCCCTGTAAGGATTGAATGGGGGTATAATCTTGATAGGAAACCGGATGAAAGCTCCAGCAGGTTTGAATTTGCATTTGGAACATTCTTTTAGAAAAGATTAAAATAAAAGAGATTTAAGGATAATAAGGAGGAGATATGAGAAAGTTAATATTGGTGTTGGCTATAATTTTTGTATTGCCGCTTTCTTCACTTGCGGCTGATGTTAAGTTTGGCTCTATAGACCTTCAGAAGCTCTTGAACGAATCTGAGGCGGGGAAGAAAGCAAAATCTGACCTTGAGGCTTTAATAAAGTCGAAAGAGTCTACTATAAAAGAAAAAGGTGAGGCCATAGAAAAGCTAAGAGGTGAGCTGGAAAAGCAGGCATCTGTTCTTTCTGGAGAGGCAAAGAAAAAAAAGGAAGATGAATTAGAAAAATTGCTCAGGGAATACCAGCGGATTATCCAGGATTCACAGGCTGAGGTCAAGAAAAAAGAAGGAGAATTGACAGATAAAATAATAAAGGAGATACACGAAACAATAGAGAAGATCGGAGCGGAAGAAGGATATGCCCTTATCATCGAGAGAGGGATGGTCCTTTATTCAAATAAAGGCATAGATATCACAGATAGGGTCATGAAGGAATATAACGAGTCAAAAGTCAAGCCAAAGAAGTAGTGAACCCCGCACCACGAATAAAGGCATGGACATTACAGATAGAGTCATGAAAAGAGGTGGTGCGGGGTGAAGCTTAAAGAACTTGCCTCCCTGCTTAATGGGGAGATAATCGGTCCGCCTCCTCATGCGGATGATATCGAAATCACAGGAGTCTCAGGCATAAAGGAGGCTCAAGAGGGGGATATTACATTTATTTCAGCGCAGCGGTATATAAAGGACCTTTCAGGGTGTAGGGCTTCATGCGTGATTGTAAAGGAGCCAATATCTGATCTAAGCATTCCCCAACTCAAAGTATCAAACCCTTATCTTGCTTTCGCAAAATTGCTCGAACATTTCTATGTAAAGCCAAAAAAACCCATCGGGATAAGCAAGGATGCCGTTGTATCTGATGCGGTGAAAATAGCGAAGGATGTCTCGATCTTTCCGTTCTCTTATATATCAGATGGTGTTTCCATCGGGAGCGGAACCGTTATTTATCCGCATGTTTTCATAGGAGAAAATGCTGCTATAGGAGAAAAATGCATTATTTACCCAAATGTTACCCTGAGGGAAGGTGTAAAGGTCGGTAATGGGGTTGTAATACATTCAGGTTCTGTAATAGGCTCTGACGGGTTTGGTTATGTTTTTGACAAAGGCAGGCATCATAAGATTCCTCAGGTAGGAGGTGTTATAGTTGAGGATGACGTTGAGATAGGTTCCAATGTCTCTGTTGACAGGGCAACAACCGGGAACACGATAATAGGTAAAGGCACAAAGATAGACAACCTTGTCCAGATAGCTCATAATGTCAAAATTGGTAATAACTCCATTATTATTGCCCAGGCCGGAATCGGAGGCAGCACTGAAATAGGTGATTTTGTAACTATAGCTGGTCAGGTTGGTGTTGCAGATCACGCAAAGATTGACTCAGAAACTATGATAGGTGGGCAGTCAGGTGTCAAGGGGCATTTAACTAAAGGTGTATATTCAGGTACATTTGCTATTCCTCACAGAGACTGGCTAAAGGCCCAGGCTATATTCGCAAAACTCCCGGAACTAAATAAAAAAATAAGAGAACTCGAAGAAAAGATAAAGAAACTTGAAAGGGGGAATCTGTAATGTTGAATATAAAAGATATACAAAAACTCTTACCTCACAGATATCCGTTTCTTTTAGTTGACAGGATTATTGAGATGGAAACAGGGATAAGGGCTCTCGGAATAAAAAATGTGACAATTAATGAAGGTTTTTTTCAGGGACATTTCCCCGAACAACCTATAATGCCCGGAGTCCTGATAATAGAGGCACTGGCACAGGTGGCAGGCGTTCTGGCTTTCAGCTCAGGGGCGAGCGAGGGCAAATCTGTTTACTTCATGAGCATAGAGAAAGCAAAATTCAGGAAGCCGGTTTTTCCAGGAGATCAGCTAAAATTAGAAGTTAAAATCCTGCAGCAGAGGGGAAATGTATGGAAGTTTTCAGGCAGTGCAGCAGTTGAGGAAAAAATAGTTACAGAAGCTGAATTTACAGCCATGGTCACGGACAAGGAGATATAAAAATAATGAAAAATGAAATCCATCCTACAGCAATTATATCCCCTGATGCAGAAATAGATGAAGAGACTTATATCGGGCCATTCTGTATTATTAGAGAGGGAGTCCAGATAAAAAAAGGCACAAAACTTATTTCAAATGTAGTCATGGAAGGTGACACAGAGATAGGTGAAAACTGTGTAATATATCCATTCACAAGTATCGGGCTCCCACCGCAGGATTTGAAATATAAAGGCGAAAAAACAGGTTTAAAAATAGGGAACAATAATATCATTCGGGAATACACAACAATACACAGGGCTTCTGTTGGTGGAGACAGTTTAACTTCAATCGGAGACAAAAATTTCCTTATGGCTTATGTCCATATAGCCCATGACTGCAAGATAGGCAGTCAGATTATAATGGCAAATGCCGCAACTCTGGCAGGCCATGTTGGTGTGGAAGACTATGCTGTGATAGGCGGCCTTGTTGCAGTGCACCAGTTTACAAGGATCGGAGCTTATGCAATGGTTGGTGGGTTCAGCGGGGTAGGACAGGACATCCCACCTTACATGATAGCCTCAGGAGCTCGTGCAAAACTCTTTGGCCTTAACACTATCGGCCTCAAGCGGTTTGGCTTCTCCGATTCAACGATAAACGAACTCAAAAAAGTATACAAGATACTTTTCAGAGAAAAGCGGACACTGAAAGATGCGATAAAGAAAGTTCAGGAAGACCTCCCATACACGGATGAGATAAAACATCTCATCGAATTCATACAGAAAAATAAAA
>JBGOWS010000205.1:0-4366 GCA_041478735.1 Thermodesulfovibrionia bacterium
ATGTATCCAATCAATAAAAATGTAGAAAACTGGCTTAAAAAGCAGTTAGGGATAGAGGATTAATTATAGGGGACTTACCAGCAATACTCTTTTGCAGGAAAGAAAGTCAACATCTCTACGATCAATAGATGTGTTATCTCAATTACAATTTTAGGTTAAGAACAAAGGGAAATAGAAAAAAGGATGAAGGAAAATTGATTAACATTGACTAATATGGATAGAGGTGTGCAGCATATGGATGGACTAATCAATGAGCTATCTGAACTGTGCGGAATATTCCCGGAATATTGGGATATTTTTGGTAAAAAGCATGTAACTTCTGTTGAGACTAAAAAGGCAATCCTCATGTCCATGAAACTGAAGATTGATTCAGCGGAAGACATAAAAAAAGAAATTTATGAACGAATATGGAAACAGTGGAAAAGCTTTATAGAACCTGTGCATATCAAATCAGTCAACGACCAGCCGATTACAATTCCTGTCTACATACCCGTAAAAGATGGGGAAGAAGCAAAACTTACGATTGTATGGTCGATAGAAAATGAAACCGGACAAAAAACTGAGTATACGCTTACAGGCGATTCAACACCCATCACAGAAGAGCAACAGATAAATGGGACAAGATATATAAAAATAGACCTCTTGGATAGTTCGCACAGAGAAATTGGTTACTATGGAATAAATCTGGAATGCAAACATCCTGAAAATATATTTTCTGGAGAAAGTCATGCCCTTCAAAATAAATCGCGGTTAATCGTAACTCCTGATACGTGTTATATACCACCTGATATAGAGGAAGGAAAAACGTGGGGATTCTCTATTAATCTTTACTCAATACATTCAGCTCGTAATTGGGGGATTGGTGATTTCACTGACCTTAAAAAAATTGTCGGTTTGACTGCTCAGTTAAATGGTGGTTTTGTCGGGATTAATCCGTTACATGTTATTCCCAATACAAAACCCTATGGTATAAGCCCCTATTCTCCAATTAGCAGGCTTTTTAAAAACTTTATCTATCTGGATATAGAAAACATACCTGATGTTACGGAATCAGACGATGCTCGGACACTCTTAACATCTGAAAATTTAAAAAAAGAATTAGACGACTTAAAAAAAGAAACCTTGGTTGATTATGATAAGGTAGCTTCGCTAAAAGAAACTATTCTGAAGATTGCTTTTGAACTCTTTTATGAAAAGCATTACACAGAAAATACTCTTCGTGGTGAGTATTTCAAGAAATACTTATCAGAACAGGGCCCTGCCCTTGAATCTTTTGCACTGTTTATGGCCTTATGGGAACACATGAAGAAAACAAGCAATATTTATACATGGCAGCAGTGGCCTGAGGAATACCAAAATCCATCAAGGGACGCAGTTCAGGTATTCATAAAAGCACATGAGAAAGAAATACTTTTTTATCAATATATTCAGTGGCTTATTGACAGGCAGCTTAAGGCAGTTTCCGATGAAGCATGGAATCTCGGGATGAAAGTAGGCCTCTACTATGACCTCGCAATCGGCGCTCTTGGCGGAGGGAGCGATGCATGGAGTTTTCAGGATATCATTGCAGGGGACGCAGATGTTGGCGCCCCACCCGACGATTTTAATCCCAATGGTCAGAATTGGGGGTTCCCTCCATTGAATCCTGAAAAATTAAAGGAGTCTGGATATGAACTGTTTATCCAAACGATGAGAAATAATATGAAATATGGTGGCGCGCTTCGAATAGATCATGCACTCGGTTTGTTCAGACTCTTCTGGATACCTCGAGGCAAAACACCTAAAGAGGGTGCATATGTAACAAATCAATCTGAAGACCTCCTCAGAATTATTGCGCTTGAAAGTGTTCGAAATAAAACTATAGTAATAGCAGAGGACCTCGGTACAATTGGTGAGAATGTTAGAGAAGCGCTTGAAAAGTTCCACATGCTTTCCTACAGGCTTTTTTATTTCGAGAGAAATTATCCTGACCCGTCTTTTGTTCCCCCTGAAAAATATCCTGAGTTGTCATTATGTGCTGTAACGACTCACGACCTGCCAACACTATACGGTTACTGGGCATGCCAAGACTTGAATGTAAAAAAACAACTTGGTATGTATCCAGATGACGTGCTTCTGCGAGAACAAGTTAAAGAAAGGGAAAGAGATAAAGCACTCATTCTCTCCACTTTGAAATCTCAGGGCATTCTTCCTCACGATTCCCCATCTGAACCAAAAATGGTTCCTCAAATGACCCCGGATCTCTGCCTTGCCATTTATAAGTTTATAGCTCTCACACCGTGTAAACTCTTGTTAGTAAGCCTCGATGACATCATCGGCACCCTGGATCAACAGAACATGCCTGGCACAGTGGATGAACACCCAAATTGGGTACAAAAATCGCCGTTATCCCTTGAAGAAATAATTTCAGACAAGCGCTTTACTGCTCTTTCTAAGATGCTCAGAAAAACTACTACACCCTTGGACCTGAAAGATAAGGGTAGATCAGTATGAAAGAAAATCGGTGCTCAGCATATGATCAAGGAAAAAGCGCATTGCCCGGGAAGAAACCCTGAGACAGAATAAAAGACACTGTTCAAAAAATAATTTTTTGAATGTATTATATAATTATAATGAGGGAATTAAATAAATTTACATAATTCACCCTCCCCAACCCCTCCCGTCAAGGGAGGGGTATGATTATTATGATTATATAGTACCCTCTCCCCTTGTGGGAGAGGGTTAGGGTGAGGGGTATATAAAATTATTTTTTGCTTTTACTATAAATATTAAATTTTTCGGGGGCATAATGGCACATCCAAAAGTTCTTGCGTTTGTCCTTGCTGGAGGCAAAGGAGAGAGACTTTTCCCATTGACCGCATTTCGTTCAAAACCATCAGTCCCATTTGGTGGTAGGTACAGGATAGTGGATTTTGTCCTGAGTAATCTCGTTAATTCACACATTTATTCTACCTATCTTCTCGTGCAATACAAATCACAGTCACTTATAGAGCATGTGAGAATGAACTGGGTTTTATCCTCTGTTATCAAGGACCATTTTGTGGCAGTGGTTCCGCCACAGATGCGTATGGGCCCCGAATGGTTCCAGGGCACAGCGGATGCGATTTTCCAGAATGTTAATCTCATCCGCCAACACAATCCAAAGCTTGTCATAATTTTTGGAGCAGACCATATATACAGAATGGATATTCGCCAAATGCTGGATTTCCATCTTGAAAATGATGCCTTCGTTACTGTTGCTGCAAGACCTGTTCCCATTGAACAGGCGTCTTCGTTTGGAATTATCCTGACTGACAGCAAAAAACGAATTGTAGGATTTCAGGAAAAACCAAAGAAGCCTACCCCGATGCCCGATGACCCCAGTCGGGCTTATGTCTCCATGGGAAATTATATATTTGACAAAAATGTACTGCTGGAGGCACTGGCGAAAGCACAAAGAAAAAAACAACATGATTTTGGAGCTCATGTTATACCTGATCTGGTTGAAACAGGCAGGGTATTTGCCTATGATTTTGCAACAAATATCGTTTCTGGAACCATGCCTTATGAGGAAAAAGGGTTCTGGCGAGATGTAGGGACAATACCTGCCTTTTTTGAAGCCCATATGGATATGTTAGGTGATTCACCTTTATTTGAACTTGAAAACGAATTGTGGCCAATCCATCCATCAGCTTACGAGGGGCCTGCTGCAAAGATACTGAGAGGTGATATACGGAACAGCATAATTGCTGAAGGAGTTGTCATACACAAGGCGAAGATACGCAATTCTATTATCCGTAGCGGTGTAACAATTGAGAGCGACGTCAGCGTGGAAGACTGCATAATTATGGACCGGGTAGTGCTTAAAAAGGGCTGTGGACTTAAAAAGGTAATTGTTGATAAGTTGAATGTGATAGATGAAGGGGAACAGATTGGTTTTGACCCTGATAAAGACCGTTTCCGCTGCCATATAGACTCCTCAGGAATTGCTATAATTCCGAGGGGTGGTAAGCTCGTAAAGACTTCAAAAAAATAGATCCAGAGGGTTTTGCAGAGTATTTTGAACAAATATTGTCTGAGATTACTTCATCTGCCATTAATTCCTTCAATTTTAAAGATCTAAATTAATAAAACATCTTCTTCCTTAGCCCGCCCTCTCAACGCATCTGTAAAGCCAGACCTTGAAAAGAGAATAAATGTCGAGTCATTACACTTCCTGAAAAGCACATCCGATTTGCATCTAACTCATTGATAGGTAAGCCACTGGGTTGACCAGTGAGACTTGAAAAGGTTTGACCTCGCAGGATTAAGTAGAGTCTGTTTATAAATGTTGATTATTCACCCTCCCCTTACCCCTCCCATCAAGGGAGGGGCTTATTTATCAACC
>JBGOWS010000241.1:0-3781 GCA_041478735.1 Thermodesulfovibrionia bacterium
GTATCAAATGTTCACCCTCCCCAACCCCTCCCATCCCCGGCCTCGCTCCGCGAAGCGGGGCGGGCAAGGGAGGGGCTTGATAATAAACCCTCTCCCCTTGTGGGAGAGGGCAAGGGTGAGGGGTAAAATAGACTTTTGCAATTGCCTCTTAGCATTGAATTTGCTATTCTTTTGAATAAACGGAGGCGAGAAAATGTCATTTTAGTAAAGGATATATGAACATAAGGTTCTAAGATTCTGGAATTTTTAACGAATATTGATGGAGTACTATAAATGATAAAGGAAAATTGTTTAAACACCGATTTTCACAGAATCCTAAGCGTCATAATTATTTCGGCCTACAGTTAAGAAATAACCAATAGTATCAACCAGTTACCGCTTTTCAATCCAAAATATTCATTTTAATTCTGACGCTTAAAATAGCCATATTGCGCATATAAAAAGCATAAGCTCATCAAAGGTTTATAGTGAAGACCCTCATAAATACGAATATAAGCTCATTTAATGCTCTTTTTCAGTTGCTATTAAAGTAACTTAGTTGTATAATATCAACAGGTTAAGCGTCATATTAAATATATAATAACATGGAACTGAGAGATTATTTCATCAAAGATCTGCCTCCAAGACAAAGGCAATACGAAGCAATACGCGCCGTTGCCTTCAACGAAGGGACCATAAAGGATATCGCTGAACGCTTCAGGTATACACCGCAAACGTTGAGAATGTTAATCAATCGGCTAGTGCGAGATAAATTTCAGCTCTTTCCCGATATAAAAAGGGGGCCCAAAGGGAGGCGTATCCCCTCAGAGACGGAGAGAATGCTTATACAGTTGCGCCGGTAGAAGATGTTGAACTCCAGGGAGATTACGGAAGAACTTAATCGGCTAAACATATCTATTGGCGTAAGGACAGTGGAAAGGATACTGGTTGATGCAGGCTTCCCGAAACTGCGCCGCAGAACAGATAAAGAAAGAGGGATCAGCAAACAAGGCACGATAATACCGGAGCGTTCCATGAACCTGTCCCTGAAGAAGCTTCAGCCGTTTCGGATCGACTGCCAGCTAGCCGGCATCTTTTTGTTTCTTCCCTATATTCTGAATACGGGTATCCTTGATATCGTGCAGG
Source organism: Thermodesulfovibrionia bacterium (assembly GCA_041478735.1). GTDB lineage: Bacteria > Nitrospirota > Thermodesulfovibrionia > Thermodesulfovibrionales > SM23-35 > JBGOWS01. Next base: position 1,126 of record JBGOWS010000241.1, read on the forward strand.
GATGCGCTCTTCCGGAATCCGGCGACATTGGAAAACAGCAGGCAGCCTTATCCATGTTATTGCTGAAACTGATTGGCAATGAACGGCTTAGCCATATAAAGCAGTACAACACCGATACGGGATTCGGGATTTTTGCCGGGTTGAATGTGTTGCCGAAGCCCACGTATATGTGCTCTTACTCCTGCCGCACTGAGGCCTCTGTTGTTATGAAATTCCAGCAAAGAATAATGAAACATTATAATAAGTTCTACCCTGATTTGTATCAGGGGAAGACCATCAATCTGGATTTCCACTCGAGCCCGCACTTTGGAGATGAATCCGAGATGGAAAAGGTTTGGTGCGGCACTCGTGGGAAGTCACTGAAGGGTGCCAACACGTTTTTTGCTCAGGACGGCGAAAGTGATGCGCTGATATATACCAGAGCAGACATAAGAAGGGCCGAGTCTTCTGAGGAAATCAAGAAGTTTATTGATTACTGGGGAGGGATAAAGGGAATCGTAAATGAAACACTGGTCTTTGATTCGAAACTGACACGCTATGACATCCTCTATGAAAGAGATCAGCGTCCCGTGGCTGGATCATAAACCTCTCAGGATTATCTGGACGCCATAAGAAAAATGACGCTTAAAAAACCTGTGAAAATCGGTGTTGAATCACCCTCCCCCAACCCCTCCAATCAAGGGAGGGGAAACAGTGGGTCTCACAGAAAAGTCTGAAAAACAATTAAACCAGAAATAAGGATAATAAGAAAATAGAAAATTTCAGGATTTTTTACTCGTTTTAGTAAAAAAAGTCGTAAGTTTCCTTGCTACATTATCGCTCTGACAGTGAGGACACTTAATCTTCGGGTTTGCTTCAAATTCCTTGATCGAAAGAAAAACCGTAAATTCTTTTTTGCAGTCTTTGCAGGTATATTCATATGCTGGCATAATTACCTCCTTTTTAAGTTTACTGGGTTCATAGAATTTATACCACAAGAAACCATGCAAACTCAAGAAACTGTGCTGACCCCTAAACAATAGATAGAACCACAAAATGTATTAAAACCAACGGGTTAGATAGGAAAGGCGGGTGAAGAATTTTTATACGACACCTTAAAGCAAAACCTTTTGAGGCGTAAACGAAAGAACCTTTAAGCTGTAAGGTACTAACGACTGCCATATTAATAATCTGTCGATTATAAAAATTATGAGACAGCCTATCCTATCTCTATTTTTCAATTTAACTTAATATCCCCTTCAAATCCTCTTCATGTACTGGACCGTAGACTGTAAGAGAGAAACATTCTTTTTTGACCAGCATTTCGACAAGGTCTTTAATTTGTTTTAGCGTGATCGAATCAATCTTATTCATCATCTCCTTAGGAGAGTAATATCTGTCATGATAAATCTCTTGACGTGCAATATTATTCATGCGGCTGCTTGTTGATTCAAGACCCAGGATTATATTACCTTTGAGCTGGTTTTTTGCACGCTGTAACTCTAACTCGTTAAGGGTATCCTTTAAACCATACATTTCCTTAAGAATCAATTCCAATACCTCCTGCACCTTTTTCCTGCTGACGCCTGCATATACACCCCATACACCTGTATCAAAATATGATGAGATAAATGAATATATAGAATATGCAAGTCCCCTCTTTTCCCTTATCTCCTGAAAGAGCCTGGAGCTTACACCCGCCCCAAGAATGGTGTTAAGTACAAAAAGGCTGTAACGTTCTTCACTTGTCTGAGAAAGACCTTTAACACCCATAGATATATGCGCCTCAGAAAGATCTTTTCTAAATACCTCCACTTGCCCCTTAAAATCTGACTTTGTAATCCTCTCGGGCTCAGAACCCCTTCTTAAGTTACCGAGATTTTTATTTAGCATAGATAGTAGATGTTCATGTTGAAAGTTACCTGCACAGGATATAACTAAATCCCTCGTGCCATAATACTTTCTTATATGTGAGAGGAGGTCATCCTTTGTGAATGATCTTACCGTCTCCCTGCGGCCGAGAATAGACTGCCCCAGTCCAGAATAGCCCCAGACGGTCCGGTTAAACAGGTCATGAATATAGTCATCGGGAGTATCTTCAACCATTTTTATCTCTTCTTTTATTATTTTCTTTTCTTTCTCGATATCTTCTTCTGGAAATATAGAGTAGAGAAAAACATCTGATAACAATTCACAGCCTTTTTCAAGGTATTCATCAAGCACCTTTACATAAAACGTTGTGTTTTCACGTGATGTAAAGGCATTGAGTTCTCCTCCGAGAGAATCAATTTCAATTGCAATATCCTTTGCACTACGTTTCTTTGTTCCTTTGAAAAACATATGCTCCAGGAAATGAGATATCCCGTTTTTCTCAGGTGGCTCGTTCCTCGACCCTACCTTCACCCAAATACCGAGAACAACAGACCGCATATTCCTCAGTGATTCCATAACCACAGGCAGACCGTTTAATAGATGTTGTTTTATAAACATATTTTTTATCCCATCTCAGGTTATAGATGAGTTCGTAGATAAACCCACCAGTTGCAAAACAGTTTCTGCATTTATGATGCAGATGTGCTGGAAAAGCTCTGCCAGCAACACATTATAGGCCTATAGCCTGGCCAGCCAGCCTTTATCCAAAAAGCACTAAAGGTTAAATGTACAGTCATGTGTATCA
>JBGOWS010000069.1:0-9735 GCA_041478735.1 Thermodesulfovibrionia bacterium
GATTTAAGGCCATTTGGAATATACGATGAACCGAGCGCTCAGGAGTTTATAAAATCAGGGGTTGATATAATAACCTTCAGCGGGGACAAGCTCCTCGGCGGGCCTCAAGGTGGTGTGATTGTGGGGAAAAGAGAGTACATAGAAAGGATTCAGAAAAATCCTATGACAAGAGCTATGAGGATAGATAAACTTACCCTTGCCGGGTTTGAAGCAACACTTATGGAGTATATTGACGAAGAAAAGGCAATAAAAAATATACCAACACTCAGGATGCTTTTACAAAAACCTGAAGAGCTAAGAAAGCGAGCAAATAAGATAGCTAAAAGATTTAAGAGAGAAATAAAAAATGCCTATATTAAGGTTATGGCTGATTCATCCAGGGCTGGAGGAGGTGCCCTTCCAGAGGTAAATCTGCCGACATATGTGGTCTCAATAAAATCCGATGGACCCTCTGTTAATGAGGTTGAGGAAAGGTTGAGAAAGGGTAGCCCGCCAATTATCGCAAGAATAAAAGAAGACTCTTTGATAATTGATGTAAGGACCGTAAAGGACGAAGATTTAGAAGGTCTTGTGAAGGGAATAAGGTCAGCTTTATCAGAAGAAGGTAATTAACAAATCTTCCCTCTGTTCTCAAGGAAGTGCAGAAGTGTTTCAATTCGCATACTTATTCTTTTTCCCCCGGCAGATAAATTCTCCAATAATTGTCCACCGTCTCCTGTACTTTCTTTATTGTTCCTTCGTGCCTCTCTGGTTTAAAGAGGTGGCCGAATCTTCTCTGCTCTTTGAGGTATTCCTCAACAGGCTTAAATTTCTTAGGAACTACTGTGTGTATAACATCACCCCAAACTGCCTCCTTTAAGGGCCAGATACCTGTATTAACTGCTAACTTTGCGAGCTTGATAGAAAGGGATGGGTCCACACCCCATCCAGGGGGACAGGGGGAAAGAGTTGTAAAGAGCTTGGGGCCTTTGAACTGTTCTGCCTTTTTAAATTTGTTGGCCAGATCAACAAGATGGGCAGGCGAGATGGTGGCAAGATATGGAGGTTTATGGCTCCTCCATATCTCAAAGAGGTCTTTTTTCTGAAGATCCGCACCTGTTTTACTTATCTTTCCCGATGGAGTTGTCCCGGTCTTTGATGCAAAAGGCGTTGCCCCTGACCACTGGAAACCGGTATTTCCATATGCCTCATTGTCATAGCAAATATAATAGAAGTCAAGGTTGCGGTGTATGGCACCGGATGTTGATGAAAGGCCCATATCGTATGCAGCCCCGTCGCCTGTCAGTACAACAACCTTCAGATCCTCCTCTGGGTCAAGCCTTCCCTTTCTTATCAAAATATCCAGGGCATCCCTTACCCCCTGTGCCCCTGCAGGGGCACAGGCCATTGCTGTATAAAGCCAGGAGTTCTTAAAAGGTGTAAATGGATATACGGAAAGAAGGGTGAAACAGCTGGCAGCATTCACGATGACGGTCTTTCTCCCAAGGGCCTTCAGACAATGTCTCAAAGCAAGAAGTCCTCCGCAACCTGCACATAAGGGAGTACCTGGAAGGATGTTCTCTTCGGGAGAGAGTTCTTTGATGGATTTTATGGGTGTTCCCATATTTCTATCCCTTTCCGGCTATTTTCTTCAATTTTTCTATTTGCTCCCACTCCGCCTCTGTGTATAAGAGTTTTAGTGTCGTGAACTCTCCTGTATCAACAGCCTTGATCATGTTACCAAAGATAAAATCAAATTCCCCGGGGCTTATGTTTTTCCCTCCGAGTCCGCCGATAAAGGACAGCAAAAGAGGTTTCTGCTCCTCATTATAAAGACAACTGGCAATCTCCGAATGCAGAATGCCACCTTTGCCTATACAGATATTCTGGTCAATGACGGCTATTGCCTTTCTTCCTCTCATTGCATCCCTTATATCTGTCTCTGGGAATGGTCTTAAAAGCCTCAATCTCAAAAGCCCTGCCTTTATTCCTTTTTCTCGAGCCCTCTTTACAGCAGCCTTTCCTAAGGTTGAAAAGGAGTTGGTCATAACGAGTACATATTCGGCATCATCTATCATATAGCCTTCAACAGTATCGTGTTTTCTACCAAATATTTTTTCAAATTCCAGAGAGATTTCTTTGTAAACCTCCAGTGCTTTCATGCTGGCAAGGTGCATCTGGTATTTGAAATAAGAATACGTTGGCCCGCCAAGGGCTGCCACTCCCTGGGCCATGGGTTGACTTGCTTTAAAAAAGGCATGTCCTGGTTTATAAGATGGCAGAAACCTTCTAACTTCCTCTAAATCTGGCACCTCAACAGGTTCCCTTGTAAACGAAAGATAAAATCCGTCCATGTTTACGATAACCGGCAAGAGCACCTGTTCGTCCTCTGCCAATCTATATGCAATCAAGATTGAATCCAGAACCTCCTGACAGGTCTCACAATGTATTTGTAAAAATCCTGAATCCCTGGCTGCAAGGATATCGTTATGGTCTGGTTCGAGGGTGATGGGTGAAGACAACCCCCTTGAAACATTAACCATTACAAAAGGCACCCGCCATCCTGCCACTGTATAAAGCATTTCGAAGCCATAGAGAATCCCCTGACTCGATGTTGCTGTAAAGACCCTCGCCCCTGTTGCTGAAGCCGCACCTGCTGCTGCAATCATAGAATGCTCAGAATCCATGGTAACGAACTTTGCATCCATAGACCCATCACATATCCAACTTGCCAATGTCTCGATAATCTCAGTCTGTGGAGTTATTGGGTAGGAAGGGACATAATCAACCTCTGCCAATCTCACACCCCATGCAGCTGAGGCATTTCCTGTAAGCATCTCTTTTCTCACTCTTTCACCTTTCAATCAAATTCATGAATTACTTATGTATAAGTCTGTCATTCCGCACTTGATGCGGAATCCAGATTGTTTGTCTTTTCTGGATTCCTGCTTTTGCAGGAATCAACACGAGCCTTCGGCTCACAAAGGGGCATGAAAATAATATGCCTCCCTTTGGAAAAGGGAGGTTAGGAGGGATTTTTCTGAAGATAAAATTGTCAGAAAATCTCCCCTCCCCCTCTTTTCCAAAGAGGGGTATTTTCGGGTCAATGACAAACAATAAATAATAATTACCACGCATGAACCTCGCGCTTTCTGTCTATGGCATTTTCGGGACATTCTTCAACACATATTTGACAACCTTTGCAGTTATCATAATCCGTGTATGGGAAACCATCTTCATCTACAGCAATGCAACCATCGGGACAACTTGTAACACAGGTCATACATCTGGTGCATTTATCGTAATCCCAGACAGGTTTGAATATCCGCCAGTTGCCGGTCTTTCGCAAAGAGGTATTACCGGCAGTGTTTATAGCAGGGCTGGAGATTGCAGCGTTTTCAAAAGGTACAACAATAACAGGGCTTCCTTCACGGATAACCTCGGTGGGTTTTATTTCTAAAGGCTGGATGACATTATAACAATATAGTGCTGCATCTATGTTTTTTACAATGATTTCTCTCTCTATCACGATCTCGGATATTTCCTTTTCTATAGCTTTCTTTAAAGAATCCGCACTAAGACCTACAATCCTTGAGGCAACACCTCCTGCAAGCGTACTGAGGACAGCCCTTCCAAGCATATCAAGGCTGATCTTTGTTATATCTAATGTTATGACCTGTGCGGCAACCTTGTACTTGGCCTCTGCTTCTGCCTGACTATGAGGTGTATTTATAAAAACAACACCACCCTTCTTAAGCCCGGACAATGGCATCGCAAGAGCATCAGGAAGGAGTGTTTCATCCATAATTATTACGATATCCGGCTCGGATATCACACCTCTTTCCATGATGGGTTCTTTAGATATCCGCGTGAAGGCGGTTATAGGCGCTCCCCTCCTTGCAGCACCGTATAATGGGAAGTCCTGTACATAGTAGCCCTCAAAAAAGGCGGCGGTTCCAAGCACTCTGTTTGCAATCCTTGCTCCCTGACCACCCCTGCCATGGAATCTCAACCTGAGCATTTAAGATCCTCTCTTTTTGTAAAACCAGGGAAATGAAAGAATCATGTTTTTTATCAGTTGTCCTCTGGTTCTAATTATATATAGCATCACCCACACCGGCAACCATATTTTTTACTTCCTGAATTCCTTTATCTTCAATTCCTTCCGCTTTATCTTTCCACTTATTGTCTTTGGAAGCTCATCAACAAATTCAATCTTTCTGGGATACTTATATGGCGCAGTTTGTTTCTTTACGAATTCCTGGAGTTCCTTCACTAAGGCATCTGATGGCCTATGGTCTTTTGTTAAGACAATAAATGCCTTTACAACCTCGCCTCTCATCTCGTCAGGGCTTGCAACAACCGCAGATTCTTCTATAGCAGGATGTTCGATCAGAACGCTTTCTATTTCAAACGGACCAATCCTGTATCCTGAAGTGATTATGATGTCATCAGCTCTTCCAACAAACCAGAAGTAACCGTCGTCATCCTTGTAAGCCCTGTCCCCTGTTATATACCATTTGCCCCTTATGGCCTTTTCTGTCGCCTCAGGGTTTCCGAGATATTCCTTGAATATTCCAACAGGCCTCTCTGGCCTGATCTTTATTGCTATGTTACCCTCAATGCCTGAAGAGACTGGATTTCCATTGTCATCAACAACATCTACAATAAATCCAGGGACTGGCACTCCCATAGAGCCTGGCTTTACAGGGAGACATCTGAAGTTTGCCAGAACATTCACTGTCTCTGTCTGGCCGTAGCCGTCATAGATGTATCTCCCTGTTCTCTCTTTCCATACTTCGATTATCTCCTTATTCAGTGGTTCTCCTGCGGCAACAAAATGGCGCAGAGATTGAAAGGCAAACCTTTGCGCAGGAATCTCCTTGACCATCATCCTGTAGGCTGTTGGAGGACCGCAGAATGTGGTGATGGGATACCTCTGCATCATCTCTATTGTTAATGATGGGTCAAACTTTCCTGTTTTATAAAAAGAAAATATAGCTGCACCCATATGCCACGGTCCGAAGAGGCTTGACCAGGCTGCCTTTGCCCAACCTGTATCCGAGAGATTCCAATGAATATCACCTGGTTTAAGATCGAGCCAGTACTTGCCTGTTATCTGATGTGCAAAAGGATAAGATGCCATGGTATGAAGTACCATTTTTGGAGGACCTGTTGTGCCTGACGTGAAATAGATCAATGCTGGCTTTTCTGAGGAAGCCCTTTCACCCCCCAAAATATCTGCCTTATCCCTTTCTTTTATGTAATCGTGCCAGCCCTGTCTTCCACCAACGATTATAAAGAGTGGCGCATTGCCAGAACCCTTTACTGCATCCTCGACCTTCAGGGCATCCTCCTGTGTTGCTATGATCGCCTTTATATCTGTTGCTAAAAGTCTGTACTGGATATCCTTTGATGTGAGGAGAGTTGTTGCCGGGATTGGAATTGCGTTGAGCCTCATCAGGGCAAGCATAACCTCCCACCATTCAGGGGTATTCGGAAGCATAACAAGGACCTTGTCTCCCTTGCTAATGCCCATTTCCTTAAAAGCACCTGCACCCTTTGATGACAGGATCTTCAATTCATCAAATGAAAATTTCTTCTCCTTTTCGCCATTAGTCCAGAAGAGGGCCAGCCTATCACCCCATTTATCAAAGACATCCAAAGGGAAGGAGAACCTTTCAGGGACTATAAGTGAAAATTCCTTATATTCTTTCTCATAGTTCTTCATGTTAGGTGGCAGTTCCACACCCCATGGTATCATATGTTTATGCTTTTTCCAATCTCTCAACACTTGTTATTGTTTCAGTGTGGCAGCAGAGAAATTTCAAGGGAAAGGGTATCAAAGGCAATGAGATTCAGAGGATATCAGGCATGATGCACTAAGATATTTGCATCCAGAACCATAGCACCTTCAGCATTAAGTGAGACAGGATTCAGGCCTATCTCTAAAATACAGGGACAACCACCATATTAATGATTGTAAAAGGAATATTAAGTTTTCCTGTTACACGGCCTTCCCGCCTTCTTTATCTTTAAGTCACGTTTCAATATTTCTTCTAATTTATCAAAAAATTTTTCTCCGCATAATGGCCTACCTGTTGATGTAGCCTTCCTTATCTTTTCTTCCATACTGCTTTCAAGTACAATCTTTGCATAATCTTCTCTTTCTCGATCTGTTAACCATTTATGGAGTTTTATATTGTTGTCAGTCTTTCCAGTTATGTGTTCTTGAGCACTTGACCATCTCCACTCTTCAGGCTTCCTTACAATCTTTGCCCTTACAGGGTTCATCTCTATATACTTTACTGCTGACCATAAGTATTCATCTTTATCCACAGGACATGAAAAATAACGGTTCTGCCAAAGTCTGCCGCAATGACCGTATTTTTTGTTGAAGTACTGTGCATATCGGAATGTCACTCCATGAAGACATTTGCCCAATCCATCCGAATTATCCGGAGTGATCAATAAATGAAAATGATTGCTCATAAGACAATATGCCCATAAATCTGCCCGGGTTTTTTCTAACCATTCTCCCAGAAATATCAGAAAATATTGATGATCATTATTGTCAATGAAAATATCTGATTTATTATTACCTCGTTGGGTAATATGACGGGGATATTCAGGAACTACAACCCTTGCTATCCTTGGCATGTAAGATATTATGAGAACTTTAAATCTTTGTCAATAACAATATGGGGGTTGTCCCTATATTTACTATATTTATCTGCCTCTATATTTATCTGCCTATTAATATAGATAAAATCTATCACTACTGTCCCAACGTTGAATTTATAAATCTTTGTAACATGGCGAAAATACTTACTTTACATGACATAATAACATTTTTCGATTTAAATTTGAATTTAAAATTTCAAAAGAGCCATACTTCCGCACCAAAACGGAAGGAAATGGCTTATGAATTCTGGAAAAATAATTTTCTCTCAACTTATGGATTTTATACCAACGTATGAATTTCACCAATGTGTTAATCGTTATAATGGCAACTATAAGGTCAAGAACTTCACATGCTGGGAACAGTTCCTGTGCATGGCTTTTGCTCAACTCACCTATCGGGAAAGTCTGCGAGATATTCAGGCATGCCTCCGTGCAGCCAATAAAAAGCTGTATCATATGGGCATCCGGAGTAAAGTTTCTCGCAATACGCTGGCTAATGCTAATCAGGTACGAGATTGGCGTATTTACGCTGACTTTGCACAGGTACTTATTAAAGAGGCCAGGAGGCTTTACGCCAATGAAGACTTTGCAGTACAACTAGAGCAAACGGTATATGCACTGGATTCCACAACCATTGATTTATGTTTGTCACTGTTTCCATGGGCACTATTTCGCAACAGAAAAGGAGCTGTGAAATTGCACACTCTTATAGATCTGCGCGGTAACATTCCAACAGTCGTCATTATTACTCATGGGAAAGTTCACGATGTAAATATTCTTGATAATCTTATCATTGAAGCAGGAGTGATCTATGTAATGGATCGTGGTTATGTGGACTTTGAACGCCTCTATATAATCCATCAGTCTTCGGCATTTTTTGTGACTCGTGCAAAAAGCAATTTTAATTTCAGACGCCTGTATTCAAAGCCCGTTGATAAATCAACGGGGATACTCTGTGAGCAGATCATTGTGCTCAATGGGTTTTATGCAAAGAAAGCTTATCCAGATAAATTAAGACGCATCAAATATTATGATGCTGATAAGAATAAAAAATTGGTTTTCTTAACCAACAACTTCATGTTGCCTGCGCTGGCAATTGCAGATATTTACCGCTGTCGCTGGCAGGTGGAATTATTCTTCAAATGGATCAAACAACATTTGAGGATAAAGGTTTTTTATGGCACTTCAGAGAATGCAGTGAAAACCCAAATCTGGATTGCAATATCAGTATATGTGCTTGTCGCCATAGTCAAAAAGCGATTAAAACTGAACCAGAGCTTATACATAATTTTACAGATTTTAAGTGTATCACTTTTCGAGAAAACACCGATATTGCAAGCACTTACATTAACTGATTATAATGTCTTTGATGATGATTCTCGCAAACAGTTGATTTTATTCGCTTAACGTTGGGACAGTAGTGAAAATCTATAGAATTTGAAAAAACTATTATTTTTATCTATAATGTTTTGCAAGTAGGGCTATTGTCAATTACGAATAAGCTCATGAGACATTTCTCTATCTACTTATTCTCTGTTACAGATAGTTGAAAACCAAAAAATAGAAAACGACAAAATGGGGAAGGGATGAAAATTGGTATCCTAATTTCAACAGGTGATCCAGAAACTCTCTGGAACACTTTTCGTTTTGCAAATCTCTGCTTAAACACAGATGATGCAAATGAAGTCATCATATTTTTGAATTCAAAAGCAGTGGCTTATGAAAACTTTGATTCAGAAAAATTCAACATCAAAGAACTGGCAAAGGCCTTTGTTCTGAGTGAAGGCAAACTTCTGGCATGTGGGAAATGTCTTGGTTTCAGAGGTTTGGAAGAAAACGAGGTCTGTTACAAAGGCAGCCAGAAAGACCTGTATGAAATGGTCATGACCAGCGATAAACTGATCTGCTTCTGAGGTTAATATCATGGACTGGCCATTTCTCGTAACTCTCTTTCTTATAGGTCTTGGCGGTTCCTTTGTCTCTGCAATGACAGGCTTGGGCGGAGCCATCATCATTGTGCCTGCCTTACTCTACATCCCGCCCATGGTGGGGGTTGGGAACCTGGATATGAAACAGGTATCAGGGATCACCATCATCATGGTGTTTTTTACTTCTCTTATCGGTACATTGACTCACGGCCAACATAAAGCTGTCAATAAACCTTTGGTCTTGACCATGGGGATTACCGGTTTTATTACCTCTTTTGCCGGTGCATACATTTCAAAGTTTACAAAGTCACATTTCCTTCTGGCTATTTTTGCTGTTATGGCCTGTATTGCTGCGGTGATGATGTGGATACCTCGAAAAGAACAAGGCGGTGATATCCCTGCTGAAGAAGTACAATTTAACAAAATTATCGCCTTCGTCATTGCGTTAATCGTGGGATTTGTAGGTGGTATGGTTGGGGCACCTGGTGCATATATATTTATTCCTTCGATGATTTATATCTTAGGAATTCCAACCAGGGTTGCTCTGGGCAGCACTATGGGGATAGTCTTTGTTTCCTCCATAGCGGGAGCCTTGGGAAAGTTGGTTACATTTCAGGTTCCTTACCTATTAACAGCCGCAGTATTGGTTGGCACTGTGCCGGGTGCACGAGTAGGTGGCCTTTTCAGCCACAAGGTTCCTGTAAAACTGCTTCGCCGTTTTCTGGCCGTAATCATAAGCTATGCTGCTATTCGAATGATTTATGATGCCTTTAAATAATCATTTTTGCATCATTCATCTATTGAGATACATAATCTTGAGTTTATTAACCCAAAAAATGCAATTATGAAAAAAAGAAGGCGGGCATGTGTGCAGAAAAAGCTTTACTCTCGCCACCTTTGTAGGACATTTGTTTACCGAATAGACCTGTTCGTTTTTATGCATAGCAAATATATCGCATTTAAAGCCAAATTGCGATTGGTAAAGGTTTTTCTGCATATATGCCTGTCAGTAAATGCATTTTTCGGGTTAATTCCCCGTAGAGTACAAAAATAGATTGAGAAATACCATTTGCAATCTTCATCATTGTTTTGAAATTAAAGGTAAGTAGTACTGGAAGCGATAAGTTTTTCAGACAATGTCTGA
>JBGOWS010000159.1:0-5289 GCA_041478735.1 Thermodesulfovibrionia bacterium
ACCCGGGATAGTATTTTTGCCAGTCTTTTTAAGGTCGTAAATTACATCGTCAAGTATTTTCAGCCCTTGTTCGAGGGTTCGAGCAAATCTCCCTTCTTCAAATAACAGAAGCTTTGATAGCCTCTCTCTTTCATGAAGCAACTCAGAATAAATATTACTCATTGCATCTACTACTGAGTCTAGCAAGCGATATAAAAAAGCTCCTTCGACACCGAGTAATTTAGCATGCCGTGAGGCTCTCCGTATGATTCGCCTTAACACATATCCCCTTCCTTCATTGGAAGGCATTAATCCCTCAGAAAGGAGAAAAGTTATTGCCCTTATATGGTCGGCTATTACCTTTATTGAGATATCAGTTTGGGGGCTTTTCCCGTAAGACGCTCCAGACAAAGATTCTATATGCGAGATAATTGGAGCGAAAAGGTCAGTATCGAAATTAGTTCTTGTACCTTGCAAAACTGCCGTTATCCTTTCAAGTCCCATGCCTGTATCTATACTCGGCTTTGGGAGGGGCGCTAACTTTCCTGACTCATCGCGGTTATACTGCATAAAAACGAGATTCCAGAGTTCTAAGTATCTATCGCAGTTACATCCGACCCTGCAGTCAGGTTTACCACAGCCAAAATCAGCACCCTGATCAATGATTATTTCGGAGCATGGTCCGCATGGACCTATATCACCCATCTGCCAGAAGTTATCTTTTGCACCGAGCCTTACTATTCTTTCATCAGAAAGTCCTATCAGTTCAGACCAGAGTTTTGCAGTCTCGTCATCCTCTTCGTATACAGAAATATAGAGCTTTTCTTTTTTCAATTTGAACCAATCAGTCAAAAGCTCCCAGGCAAAAATGATCGCGTCTTTTTTGAAATAATCACCGAAGGAGAAATTGCCTAGCATTTCAAAAAAAGTATGATGTCTTGCGGTATGTCCTACATTCTCAAGGTCACTGTGTTTTCCTCCTGCCCTCAAGCATTTCTGGCATGAAACAGCGCGCTGGTAAGGCATTTTTTCTTTACCGAGGAAAATTGTTTTAAACTGGACCATCCCAGCATTTACAAAGAGCAAGGTAGTATCACGTTGGGGGATAAGGGGAGAGCTTGGGACTATCTTGTGACCTTTTGATTTAAAGTACTCCAAAAATGTGGTTTTTATATCCGAACTTTTCATTACTCTTCTATATGAGTGTAGATTACTTTGTGGTACTTCCTAGCTCTTGGCTAACGTATACTAATTTACCGTCAAAAAATACAAGAAGCTTTGTCCCGACCACTCCCATTGTGGTATAAATCCATTCTTCTCTTGCTTTTCCATCCAATGGTTCAAGGATTTTTATAGAATCAGGAGCCCCCCATGCATACCTTACCTGTTGTGGAGTCATACCAGGCATGACTTCTCCCTTTATTATATGTTCCTGGATAGAGGGCGGAAAGTCCTTTATCTCTTCTTCTGAGTATCGTATTGACTTTGTACACCCTACCTGCAAAAGAAATAATAAGGCCGAGATTAAGAGAACAGCATTTTTCATTTTTAATCCTCCTTAAAGGTTTTGTCTTTCAACACTGCCATTATTGTCTCAAAAGAGTAGCCTCTCCTGAGGAGGAGATTATATAATCTCCTCCTCACAGTCTCTGAAGAATAATTTTTAAAAGTCTTTAGTTTTTTATCCACAAGTCTTCCGGCATTCTCGATATCCTCGTTTTTGTCATTGCTGAATACCAGATCAACAATTTCACGTGATATGCCTCTATTAAGTATAAATTTCTTCGCTCCATTTTGACTTAGCAGTTTTGTTGTCACTGCCTCTCTTTTCAAGGTTTCAGCTAATGCCATGTCGTCAATGAGACCTATATCTTTAAGATAGTTTATTGTAGAAGAAGCCACAGATTTAGTGATACCTTTTTTTATGAGTCTTTCTTCCAGTTCCTTTTCGCTTCTTCCTCTGTAGCTCAGGAGCTTAAAGGCATATTGCCTTGCCCTATTTGGTAAACCTTTCAATTTTCATCTTATCCTTCTCAGCAGGTTTATCTTCGAATGTAAGGTCGCTTGTGGATTGTATGCCTTTTACCTTGAGGGCAAAATCATCTGGATTGGTAGCCCTTCTAAGCGCTTCTTCATAAGTTATAAACCCTGACTTTAAAAGGCCTAAGAGAGATTGGTCAAAGGTCTGCATACCATAATGTATTGCACCCTGTGCAATAACATCTGAAATCAATTTGGTTTTGTCTGGCTCGAGAATGCAGTCTTTTATAGTTGCCGTAGCTATAAGAATTTCAACTGCGGGAACCCTGCCTTTACCATCTGCTCTCGGTATAAGCCTCATAGATATAATACCTTTTAGCGCCGATGAAAGTTGCATACGTATTTGTTTGTGCTGGTAAGGAGGAAATACGGAAATAATCCTGTTGATTGTTTCTGTAGCATCTATTGTATGCAATGTACTTAAGACAAGATGACCTGTCTCTGCAGCAACCAGCGCTGTCTGAATGGTTTCGAAATCACGCATCTCCCCAACAAGTATTATATCAGGATCCTGTCTGAGAGCCTGCCTCAATGCTTTACCAAAAGACTCTGTGTCGCTTCCTATCTCCCTCTGGTTGACTATGCTCTTTTTATCCCTGTGCAGATATTCTATAGGGTCTTCGATAGTCATGATGTGTTCTGTTCTAGTTGTATTTATTATATCGATCATTGCAGCAAGGGTTGTTGATTTCCCACTACCAGTCGTACCTGTAACAAGTATTAAGCCTCTTTGTTCCATGGCCATCTTTTTAATAACTTCAGGAAGGTTTAATTCATCGGTTGTTGGTATCTTCGTCGGTATAACTCTGAAGACAATACCTATCGTTCCCCTCTGTATAAAGATATTGCATCTAAACCTTCCAAGCCCGGGAACGCCATAGGCAAGATCGATTTCGTTCTTCTTTTTAAATAGTTCACGCTGTCCCGGTGTCATGACAGAGGAGGCTATCTTCACCGTATCTTCCTGACTTACCTTTCTCTCTGATGTAAGCGGGGTTAGTTCTCCATAGATTCTGAATATAGGAGGCGATCCTACTTTTATATGAATGTCTGAGGCATCTAATGAATGTGCTTTCTTTAAAAGCTCATTGAGCTCCACGATTACCTCCTCAGTTTGTAAAGTTCAATAATTTTATTCTCGAGCTCATTCGAAACCTCTACATTATTTTTCAAAAACGATTTTGCGTTTTCGCGGCCCTGACCTATTCTGTTGCCGCCATAGCTATACCATGCGCCTGATTTTTCAATGATACCTTTTTCTACACCAAGATCAACAAGCTCTCCAACCCTTGAAATACCTTCATTGAAATATATATCAAACTCGGCCTGTTTAAAAGGAGGAGCAACCTTGTTCTTTACTACCTTAACCCTTACCCTTCCACCTACAGTTTCCTGATTCTCCTTAATATTTTCTATCCTTCTTATATCGAGTCTCATGGAAGAGTAAAATTTGAGTGCGGTTCCGCCTGTTGTTGTCTCAGGGTTACCAAACATAACGCCGATCTTTATTCTTAGCTGGTTAATGAATATAACAGTTGTAAGAGATTTTGATATTGCGGCAGTCAGTTTCCTTAAGGCCTGGCTCATAAGCCTTGCCTGAAGTCCAGGAAGGGAATCACCCATCTCTCCCTCTATCTCTGCCTTAGGTACAAGGGCAGCAACTGAGTCTATTACGATAACATCCAAAGCTCCGCTCCTTACGAGGGCCTCTGAGACTTCAAGTGCTTGCTCTCCTGTGTCAGGCTGTGAGATAAGAAGGTCTTCAGTTTTGACACCAACTTTTTGCGCATAAGCGATATCCAGGGCATGCTCCGCATCTATGAATGCTGCACCGCCCCCGCTTATTTGTGCCTGTGCAATAGCATTTAAAGCCAGCGTCGTTTTACCTGAGGATTCTGGGCCGAATATTTCTATTACTCTTCCTCTGGGGTACCCACCAAGCCCTGTTGCTATATCAAGGGATAAAGAGCCGGTAGGGATTACCTGAAGGCCTTCAGCTACTCCTCCTGCGCCAAGCCGCATGATGGCGCCTTTCCCAAAACTTTTTTCGATTTGTGAAATAGCCATCTCGAGCGCTCTAACCTTGTCCTTATTTGTCATCTTTCCTCCATATTTAATTGTCTATTGCAATAAAAATACACCCCCCTTAATTCCCCCCTTGGTAAGGGGGGATATAGAGGGGTAGTCTTTATTTTCTCCCGAAAGGGATCTCGTGTAAGCAACTATGCTCAGCCCCTTTAGGTTTCAGTTCGCTCTTCATCAATTTTATGCTTTCGACATTTACAGATCCAAAATCTTTTTCTCTAAAATTATCAAATTCCTTGACCAGATCTGCTATCCCCTTTTGAGAACGAACCCTTCCGAGTGTAAGATGGGGTGTAAATTCTTTATCTTCTTTTGGATAGCCTAAAAGTACCAAGGAATCGTCTATATCTTTTTTAAGTTTCTTAAGTATCCCTGAATCTTCAACTCCAATCCAGATGACTCTCGGGTGTCTTCTGTTTGGGAAAACCCCTGTGGTATATATTTTAATATAAAACGGCTCATGAGATAATACAATGTTAATAAGGGATTCCCTTATTTTAGGCAATAAGACTTCCGGTGTACTGCCGAGAAACTTGAGTGTGAGATGGAGTTTTTCAGGTGTTACCCACCTTATATCTGCATTGTATTTTTTTAGAATATCTATAAACTCGCTAATCTTTTTTTTAACTGGTTCTGGTATTTCTATTGCGATAAAGCACCTCAGGTACATATCCGCAATGCCCGACATAGAAATCTTAAGTCTTCAAAAGAGGCCTCGTTCTTAATATTTTCAATGTCGCCTTCGAATTTATCACCCATTGATAGAACCCTGGCTTTTGAAGCAATATCAACTGCTATGTAGACAAGGCCGGCATTCTTTCCCTCGATTATATCCGGTCCGGCATTGCCGGTAATTGAAAGACCTATGTCTGAATTACCTAATCTCCGAACTGCATGTGCCATGGCTATGGCTGTTTCCTCACTTATCATACCCTTTTTTTCTAAAAGTGATTCACTTATGCCAAGGACCTTTATTTTTGAACTTTTTGAATAACAGACAATAGACAGGTCAAGAAAATTTGAAGCACCCGGAGTATTGGTAATGATATGAGTAATAAGTCCTCCTGTACATGACTCAGCAATACTCAATCCGCAACCCTCTCTTTTGAGGAATTCTGTAATCCTGTTTACAATTTCTACTAAATAGAGTCTGTTTATAAAGTCCGTATTTGTCATTGTCCGGCT
>JBGOWS010000246.1:0-3643 GCA_041478735.1 Thermodesulfovibrionia bacterium
AGTATTGAAGGGAAGTTTAAAAAGACCATTCCAGATATATCAGGAACCATTCAGCTTACAGATACTGCCATCAAATCAAATAATGCTGATATCGAAAAAATAAATGCAAGGGTAAAATTTTTATCAGGCAAAGAGATGTCTGTGAAGGCAGAGGCGACCGCAAAAATCCTGAAGGCAGGGAAATATCTTCTTGATAAGCCTGCTGATATGCGGCTTACAATAGATGCACTGGGAAAACTTGAGAGGATAGTTTTCGTATCTTCTGTTACCATCTCACCTTTTGAAATGCATGTTAAAGGGGACAGCGCTGCGTATTTAAACAGTGTTAACTTAGCTATAGACGGTACTATTAAAGATATGGCTTTTACAGGGAAAAGTTTTTTTGAAATAAAAGGGATACGGTATGCTGACTATAATATCCCCAGACTTAACAGCAGTTCCATAATTAATTACAGAAAAAATCTGATTCTCATTAAAGATCTAAAGATTGAGACAGAAGATTTAAAGTCATCTGTAAGCCAGATAAATATAAAAATGCCAGAGAAAAAAGCAGGATATGCCTTAAAAATAATAGATATGAATACTTCGTATCCTGAAAAAGAAGCTGAGGTTAAAAATTTTAATCTTTATATGAACTTAAGTGCAGGCAAAGAATCAATTTCAGGGGATTTTAGTTTTTCAACCAGAAAAATTATGTTTCAGGGTATAACCTCTGGCTTGATATCAGGAAGCGGAAGGTTCGATGAAAAGGATTTTTTTGTGGATATCCCCGGGGCTGAGATTTCAGGTGGAGGAATAAATCTCGCTGCAACGGGTAAAACATCAAAAGGCCCTTTTCCTGTAAAAATTAAAGCAACTGCGGAGAATATGGATCTGGGTGTTATATCGAGGGCAGCATCAAAATTTTCAGAATTTCCTTACATAATATCAGGAGATGTTAAAAATGCTGCTTTTGTCGGGACGGTGAATTCTGCTGACTCTTTGTATGGAAATGCATCAGTGAAAGCAAGAAAGATTTCTGTTTTAAAGGCAGACAGCAAGCGGAATATACTGAAAGATGTCTCCTTAAATTCAGAAATAAAATTCGAGGGAAATGATTTTGAGTTTAAAGCAGCTGCAGGTACCGGGAATATTTTTACAAGTATTTCAGGAATAGTAAAAAGGTTTGAGAAAAAAGACAGATCTGTAAAAATAAAAGCAAACTTACCTGAGGTTAAAGTAACGGCTATCAGGGATTCCTTCTGGGATATATTCCCTGATGGTCTTCTGTATGCAGGATTGGATGGCTCTATTTCCTCAGACGTTTCACTTGATTATAGTGACAGCGGGTTAACGGTTAACGGTGAGTTAATGCTGAAAGATATTTTGCTCGAAGGAGAGAACAGAGAATATTCTGTAGGGCCAATTAACGGTGTAGTCCCTATAGCATATGCCAAAACCGATAGTAAACAAAAAACTATTAAAATGCCTTCTTTTGAACGTTCTGAATTCGATAATCTTTATAAAAGCTATTCACAGGAAACTATTGTGGACAATTACAACCTGCTCACTATCGGCTCGTTGAGTTATGGCTTCAGGTTTTTAGAAAATATAAATGTCTGGATAAAACAAAATGGCAGTGTTTTGAACATCGGGCGGTTTAATGGTAACATATTCGGAGGAAGGCTCAATGGTTCTGCTGTCATTGACATTTCCAATGGCCTTAATTACAGGGTTGGTATTCTTTTGAAGGGACTCAGCCTGACAAAACTCTGTGACGGGATCGAACCTATTAAGGGGTATTTATCAGGGAGAGTTGATGGTATCGCAAACTTGAAGGGTTCCGGGATTGGTATTTCTCAACTCATTGGCAAGGCAGATTTCTGGACATACAGTACTGAAAACGAAAAAACAAAGATAAGCAAGGAATTTTTAAAGAAGATTGGAGGGCCTTCTATCAAAACTTATCTTGGAGACAGAAGTTTTGATAAAGGGATAATGAGCCTGTATCTGCAGAATGGGTTTGTAATTTTCAAAGAGCTCGAGATATCAAACAGAAACTTTATTGGTATTACAGACCTTTCTGTAAAAGTTATGCCTTTTAACAACAGGATTTCAATCGACCACCTGATGTGGACTATAATAGAGGCTGCTCACAGGGCAAAAGAAAAATAATAATGGATTTATGGTTAGAGAACGGTATGAATTCTAATAAAAAGGAGGAGAGGGATATGAAGAGAAAGGTTAACCTTATTATAGTTGCAATGTTTTTCATTGTATCATGCGCTGTTATAACAGTGAATATCTATTTCCCGGAAAAAGATGTGAAGGAGGCTTATAAAAATCTGGAAAAAGAGCTAATGAAGACTGATGAAAAGACGGATGATAAGAAACCAGGTAAACCAGAAAGTTCGATAAGATTCGAATTTGTTTCATCTGCGTATGCTCAGGAGGCGGGACTTGCAGACAGGATATCAGAGATTGTAAAAAAGATGCCGGATGTAGTCAATGCATACAAGGAAATGGGAGCCAGGATTGCTGATACTGATAGACTCAGGGACAGCGGAGCAGTAGGAGAGGGAAATAAGGGGCTTCTTGTTGTGAGGGAAAA
Source organism: Thermodesulfovibrionia bacterium (assembly GCA_041478735.1). Lineage (GTDB taxonomy): Bacteria > Nitrospirota > Thermodesulfovibrionia > Thermodesulfovibrionales > SM23-35 > JBGOWS01. Next base: position 2,591 of record JBGOWS010000246.1, read on the forward strand.
GACATTAACTCCTGATGATAAGAAACTCATTGATATGGAAAACGAGAACAGAAAAACTGTTATAAAAGGAATGGCAAAGGCGATAATAAGAATAAACAGAGTTCCTGAAAACCAGGAAAATCTTAATCAGGTGTTGCCTCAGGCTACTGACCAATTTGCAGCAATAAGACGAGATACTGCTAAAAAGGGGTGGTGGATTCAAGACGCCAGCGGAAACTGGACTAAAAAGTAGTTGATTGAAAACATTCAAGCATTTCGAGTAATATTTTTATCTATGCAGAAATTAATTAAAGAATTAATACAAAAGAACAACACGAAAATACTTCTCATCGTTCTTGATGGGCTCGGCGGCCTTCCAATAGACGGGAAAACAGAGCTTGATATTGCAAATAAACCTAATCTGGATGCACTTGCAACAAAGTTTGCATGCGGTCTTCACATCCCTGTTGCCATGGGAATAACTCCCGGAAGCGGACCGGGACACCTGTCGCTTTTTGGCTATGACCCGATTGAGTGGCAGATAGGAAGGGGGGTGCTTGAGGCGCTTGGTCTTGGAATAGAGTTAAAGAAAACAGATGTTGCCATACGTGTAAATTATGCCACCCTCGAGAATGGTATCATTAAAGACAGGCGTGCAGGAAGGATTCCTACGGATGAAAGCAGAAAAATTACCGAGAGACTTCAGGAAAGTATTAAAAGGATTGATAATGTTGAGGTAATCTTTGGGCCCGGGATGGAACACAGGTTTGCTGTGGTCTTAAGATTCCCTGAACCCCTGCCTTTGGGTTCAGCATCGATAAAAGATACAGACCCGCAGAAAGAAGGAAAGATGCCCATCCCGGTTACTCCTGAAATACCTCAGGCAGAACAAGTTGCAAGGATTGCTGAGAAATTAATATCAAGCATATTAGATATTATAAAAAATGAACCGAAGGCAAACTTTATCCTTCTTCGTGGATTTTCTCAGGTGCCTGACATACCGCATTTCGACGAAGTATATGGACTGAAACCCTTATGCATTGCCACATATCCCATGTATCGCGGCCTGGCAAG
>JBGOWS010000015.1:0-18450 GCA_041478735.1 Thermodesulfovibrionia bacterium
CATAAACTGTCATTTCCATAAAAAGTCGTCATTCTCGCGAAAGCGGGAATCCAGTCTTTTCAATACCTTCTGGATCCCCCGGTCAAGCCGGAGGATGACAAATACTGACTTTATGGACAGACACTACTTAATAAATGCACCCAATCTGCAAGGTATCTAAAATCGAATATTCCCCTCCCTTGACGGTCTACGACTCGTAGAGGAGGGGATGAAGGGGAGGTTTATAGATTTTCATTCTCACTCCTGCCTCTTTGAAACATGTTTATTCCCAGAATAGAGATATGCAGAAATTGAAATGAGGATCAAGGTTAATACAAAGATTATCCCGGGAGTCAATTCGATATAGATGAGCTTTTCCATATAGTAAACTATAAATGAACCACTATATGTAAGCAACGGATCATGCCTCTGCCTGAGCCATATTTCAAGATGGGTCAGGGGACAGTACCATCCAAATATTTGTATAACGACCGCAAAGCCAAGACCAGCGATATGGAATATCTTTACAGCCCGATACTTTTTCCCTATGAATACACCGAATATTAAGAAAACAATCCATAGAAAGTGGATAAGGACAACAAAATCTGCCGCTAACTTGTAGGACATCCTTGCTGTCTGCGCCCCGTAGGGTAGAAGGGCCGCACTACTCTACACCCTCCCTTGCCTACAAACAAGCCTCGTTAAATCGACTCCGATTGAGTCTGCTGCAGCCTTCCAGCGTTCACTTACCGGTATATCAAAGATAATTTTATTATCTACAGGGGCAATCAGCCAGCCGTCTGCAATAAGTTCGTACTCAAGCTGTCCTGGAGCCCATCCTGCAAACCCAAGTGTAAAAAGAAACTGTTTTGGCCCTTTACCCGCCGCAATGTCACTCAGGATTTCCTTAGCCGTAGTCATGGAAAGGTCATCGTTAATCTTTATCGATGGGTAGCAACTGCCTCTTGGAAGCAACTCACACAACAAAGGCGGATAGAGGATATATCCCTGTTCAGGCTTAACAGGCCCTCCATAGAATACAGGCGGATCTACCACATACTCATTTATGCCCAGCCCGCTGAAAAGGGGGGCAAAACTATTCAGCAGGATGCGGTTTACAACAAGTCCAAAAGCTCCGTCTTTTGTATGGTCACAGATGAGTACAACAGTACGTTCGAAATTCGGATCTTTTAAACCCGGGACCGCTATCAGAAACATACCTGTCAGATTCGCAATATCAATCTTTTTCATTATAAAAAAACCTCAAATCCCTCCCCATTTTCTAAAGGGGGGGATTAATTATTTTCTTACATCTCTTGATTGCAACTTTTGCAAGTTTATCACATCTTTCATTATCAGGGTTGTTTCCGTGTCCTTTTATCCACTCCCATTTAATATCATGGAGATTAGATAAATTAAGGAGTTTCATCCAGAGGTCCTTGTTGATAACATCCTTTTTCTGACTGTTCTTCCAGTTGTTTTTAAGCCATGTAAATATCCACGCTTTCATACCCTGAACAACATAATTAGAATCGGTAAGCACCTTAACCCTGCATGGTTTTTTTAGTGCTTCGAGTGCTTTAATAATCGCTGTCAGTTCCATGCGATTATTTGTAGTCCTAGGGTCACAACCGGATAGTTCTTTTTCGCGGGTACCGGATCTCAAAATAACACCGTACCCACCTACACCCGGATTGCCGCTGCAGGCACCATCCGCATAAATTTCCACAAATGTTTTCTCTTTCTTTTTAATTGGAACTTCCTGTTATTTTAGAGATTTAATAATATGCAATCAGGATGTATATATTATATTACATATTTGGTTCTAAATTCATAGTCATAGACCCTCAAATCCAGATAACGAGATAAAAAATCTAATAATATTTTGTGCTATAATGAATTCATTACGAGGTAAAATTTGATCAAAAATGTACCTTATCTAAAATCAGAAGACCTGCCAAAGGTGCCGCTCGTTCTTAATGGTATATCATCCCGTTTTATTCATGAAAACAGGATTATTCCAATAGAACTCAAAAACAACATTTTGAAGATTGTAATGGCAACCCCTGAGGATAGTGCAACCATAGATGCTCTCAGGGTAGCAACATCATCCGACATCCTAGTATATGCAGGTGACAGCAAAATGGTGGAAGATTACATTTCCAGATTCTACGGTCAGGAATCACAAAATATAAACAGGATAATCGAGGATATAGGCGAAAAAGGGTTCGAATTCATTAAAGAAGAGGAAGAAGACATAGGGCACCTTAAAGACCTTGCTTCAGAGGCTCCCATAATAAAGCTTGTTAACCTGTTCATAACAAGAGCTATTGAAAGCAGGGCGAGCGATATTCATATAGAACCATTTGAGGATGAATTGAAGGTTAGATACCGTATAGATGGCGTATTACACGACGTTGAATCTACACCTAAAAGACTCCAGGCGGCAATTGTATCGAGGATAAAAATCATGTCAAAGCTCAACATAGCCGAAAGAAGATTGCCGCAGGACGGTCGTATAAGGCTTAAAGTTGGTGAAAGCGAGATAGACCTGAGAGTATCTACAATTCCTGTGCTTTATGGTGAAAGCGTTGTGATGAGGATCCTCCATAAGGAAGGCATAGTAATAGACCTTGGCCTTTTAGGATTTCCAGCACAAGCCCTCCATTCCTTCAATCACCTAATCAAAAAGCCAAACGGGATTATACTTGTCACAGGTCCTACTGGAAGCGGAAAGACTACGACTCTCTACGGTGCACTGGACAAAATAAATTCGCCTGACAAAAAAATAATCACTGTTGAAGACCCGGTGGAGTACCAGCTTAAAGGGGTAAACCAGATACAGGTGAAACCACAGATAGGTTTGAATTTTGCCAATACCCTCAGGCATATCGTCAGGCAGGATCCTGATATCATTATGATTGGCGAGATTAGAGACCTGGAGACAGCAGAAATAGCCATACAATCAGCCCTTACAGGACACCTCGTATTCTCAACATTACATACCAATGATGCGCCCAGTGCGATAACGAGACTCCTTGATATGGGGGTTGAGAACTTCCTTCTATCTTCCACCGTCAGGGGTATCCTTGCTCAAAGGCTCGTAAGGGTTATCTGCTCTTCATGCAAAGAAATAGACTCCTCAATAGGCGCTGAAAAGGAAGAACTGAAGCTACTTGGCATTGATAAGGATGTCTCCCTTTTCAGAGGAAAGGGATGCGAAAAGTGTGCATATACAGGCTACTATGGAAGGAAGGGTATATTCGAATTGCTCATTGTTGATGATGAGATACGAAAACTAATATTAAAAAATGCTGATTCAAACCAGATAAGGGAATTGGCAAAACAGCATGGCATGAGAATCTTGCTCGAGGATGGCGCTGAAAAGATAAAACAAGGCATAACCACTCTGAGTGAGGTCTTCAGGGTAACACAGGAGGCGTAGATGGCCATATTTTCTTACAGGGCAACCACAATGGAAGGCACAATTGTGGAAGGCGCTATCGAGGCATCAGATGAAAAATCTGCTATCGAAAGACTTAAAAATACAGGCGTTATTCCTTTAAGGGTTGCTGCTCCAGAGGAGGGCATAAAAAAAAGGATTATCCTGAGGTCGTCAAAAGTCAACCTCCTGACTTTTACAACGGAGCTAGCTACGCTTTTAGGTGCTGGCTTACCTCTCGATAGAAGCCTCAATATTCTCTCCAGCATATCTGAAAGCAAAGACATGAAGAACATAGTAGAATCCATTCTTAAGTCCATCAGAGAAGGCAGTTCTTTTTCTGATGCACTGCAGAGGCATCCAAAGCTATTTCCAAGGCTCTATATAAACATGATAAGGGCTGGTGAGACTGGCGGTGTACTTGACGTAGTGCTGGACAAACTTAATGAATTCCTCGAATCCTCAAAAGAATTAAAGGAACATATATTTTCTGTAATGATATATCCCACAATACTCATTATCACAGGTGGGATATCAATAATTGTCCTTCTAACTTATGTACTTCCGAAATTCTCTGTTATATTTGCCGAACTTGGAGGCTCATTGCCATTGCCGACTCAAATCCTCCTTACATTCAGTAATATACTAAAGTCATACTGGTGGATCGTTTTATCAGTGTTAATAACCGGGTGGATTATTTTCAGGAACTATATAAAATCTGATACAGGCAGATACAAATGGGATGCCTTCAAACTAAAGATGATGGGAGAAGTCATAAGAAAACTTGAGACAGCAAGATTCTGCAGAACCCTTGGAACGCTTCTCAAAAGCGGGGTGCCTCTACTGCAGGCACTAAACAATGCAAGGGATGTTATAAGCAATAAGGTAATAGCCTCTGCTATCGATGCTGTCTCAGCAGGAGCAAAAGAGGGCAAAGGCATTGCCATTCCCTTATCCGATGCTGATGCCTTTCCACCACTTGCCCTGTCAATGATCAAGGTTGGAGAGGAGACAGGTCAGCTGGATAATATGCTTCTGAAGGTTGCATCCACCTATGAGAAAAGCTTAAATACAGCCATAAAAAGATTTGTGAGCCTTCTCGAACCCGCCATGATTCTTATTATGGGTCTGTTTATTGGGTTTATAGTCATTTCAATGCTTGTGGCCATATTCAGCATAACAGAACTGCCATTTTAATGTATCCTGAATACAGAACACAGAGTACAGAACACAGAGCACAGACTTCCACCCCCTCCCTCACCCTCCCCCCTCGAGGGGGAGGGAATTTTAAGAGATGCCCTCTCCCCTTGTGGGAGGGGGTGAGGGGGAGGGGGGACGGTTTTACACTTCTTGAATTGATAATCGTCCTCTTCCTTATTGCACTCATTCTCGGCCTCTCCACAATATTTTTTGCTAACATCCTTCCTTCAAGCAAGTTCAACGCAACAATCAGAGATATTACAGCCACCATCCGACATGCCAGATCCCTTTCACAGATTCACGGCGAAAGGCAGACTATCACAATAGACCTTGATTCGAAAAAATATGGGATAGAAGGTCGTGGTGCTAAAGACATTCCACCTGATATTTACATCAAAGTAATAGATCCGTTGCTAGGAGAAATCTATAACGGGAAATATCAACTTGTTTTAAACCCAGTCGGAGGTGTTGAAAGCGGAACAATTGTACTGTGGAATGAAAAAAGGACAGTGAGTATTCAGATGGATCCAGTAGTCGGATCAGTGGTAATAAAACCGTAATGGGTATTTTAAATTTTAAATCTTCAATTGAAAATCCCCCCTTCCCTTGCCCGCCCCGCTTCGCGGAGCGAGGCCGGGGATGGGAGGGGTCAGGGGAGGGTGATATATTCAAATTAACATGATAAATAAAAAATTACAGAAATCTGCAATCTGGAATCTGCAATCTGGAATCTACAATTCCCATAGGGGGTTCACCCTACTTGAGGTTCTTGTAGCCATAGCAATATTAAGCATTGCAGTGACAGTTGTGCTTCAGCTCTTTTCATCTGGCCTGAGAGCTATATCTGCATCAGAGGATTATGTCTCCGCTTCTGTAAAAGCAGAGGCAAAAATGAGAGAGATACTGGCTGATGATAAAATCTCAGAGAAGTCATTTAGTGAGACAACAGATGACGGCTACAGGATAGATGTCTCTATAAACGATGTCCTCAAAGATAGGACAGAAAATCTTCAGGTAAGGCTTTTAGAGATAGACTTAATAATCCACTGGACAAGAGGAACAAAAGATAGGTCACTAACACTGAAGACACAGAAGATGGTTGAAAAAGAGGTTTAAAAGGTAAGTTTGATAATGCAAAGCGCAAAATTAAAAAATTTTAAAATTTTCAATTTGCAATCTACAATTTGCAATTCCAGTACTGGCTTCACCCTCCTTGAGTTAACTGTTTCCATCGCCATGATCGGAATCATTATATTAATCATCGCTGGTGCAATGAGACTCGGATTACGCTCTGTAGACTCGGGGGAAAAAAGAATAGAGTCCCTTGAGAGAATCCGGGCGTCACTGAATATAATAGATTCGCAGATCCAATCTGCAATCCCGCTAACCTATGATGACGAGGGTACCAGAAAATACTATTTTAAAGGTGAGAGGGAATTTATGCAGTTTTCAACAAACTATTCCATTTGGGGTGGAGAGAAAGGGTATGTAATAACCGCATATAAAGTAGAACCCGGTGATAATGGGAAACAGGTTCTATATGCATCTGAAAATATTGTCGGCATAGAAGGTAAAAGAAAAACAAAACTCTTTGATACCTTTGAAATAATATATTTCGAATATTTCTTTAAAGACCCGACAGAGGAAAAAGGCAAGTGGGTTGAACAATGGACAGATGACGTCAGTATCCCTGATAAGGTAAGGCTTCATCTCGTTGAAGGAACAAGAGACCTTTCCAGGATTATTCCTTTAAGGGCAAGGGGATCTTTGACACACCTGTCAACGACTGGTTCCGAAAAAATTCCTGAACCCTTTCAAGGACAATAGAATGCCTCTGCAATTTAACCATATGGTATTTAATCCCAAAAAGCACATAAAAACCATAGCATCCCAGAAAGGTATTGCTCTTTTCATAGTACTATGGGTGCTGACAATCCTGATGGTTATTGTCTTTTCATTTTCTTTTATGGCAAGGACAGAGACGCATTCCACTTTATCATTTAAAGAAAGGATGGAAAAGAAATTTATAGCTGAGGCCGGGATAGAAAGAGGTATAATGGAGCTCTTCTATAGAAGCGTCTATAAAAACCAGACCCTTATAATAGAAGGAAGCGAGGTATGGAAAATAGACGGCACATCTTATAACGGTCAGATTGGAGATGGGCATTACACTGTCAGTGTTATGGATGAGTCAGGGAAGGTAGACATAAACACAGCATCTGATATAGTATTTAAAAATCTCTTGATAAACGTAGGAGTACAGGGAGAAGAGATTGATACAATTGTGGATTCCATAATGGACTGGAGGGATCCTGATGACTTTCACAGGCTCCATGGGGCTGAGAGTGATTATTATATGTCTCTGCCAAACCCTTATAGTGCAAAAAATGCTAATTTTGATACGTTAGAAGAGCTCTTGCTGGTTAAGGGAATGACGTCTGAAATTCTCTATGGGTCCGCCTCAGGCGGAGAGAAAAGAGGCCTCATTAATTTTCTCACCGTTAATTCAAAGACGAATAGAATTAATATAAACGCAGCACCAAAAGAGGTTTTAATGGCAATTCCAGGCATGACTCCTGAAATTGTTGATATAATAATAGAGTACAGGGAGACTAAAGAGATAGTAAACATACAGGAAATCGGGATCCCTGGAGAAACCTATACCCCCATGGCACCATATATTAGTATAGGAGGAACCAACACATTCACCATTGAGTCTGTTGGGTATAAAGGCAGTGAAAAGGGAGGTTATGCCATCAGGGCAACGGTTACCATTGCTGGTAATAATGAATACACCTATCTTTATTACAAGAGCCCGGCAAGCATAAACAGTGGCAGTAAACATAGCAATTAAGAAATTAACATCTATTACCTCAAGTTCAGCAACAAAACTGAGGGCTAGTATTGGGAGGCCTCTGTGGAAGATTCTCACCTTTAGCCCGGCAGATGATACAATCTCACCCAAAAAGATCATATCTGCTTCCGTGGAAAAGGGAACTTTGTATGTTGCCTATGGTTCAAGATTCCTATCACGGATTAAAATTAAAGGCGTTAAAGAATATTCCTTTGAAGAAAATAGATACCCGCAACCCGAAAGCCTCGCCTCTTCACTGGCTTTAGCCATAAATGAATTCGGCGCATCTGGCGCAGATGTAACCTTGAGCATCCCGAAAGCATGGGCTATTATTAAGACTGCAGAATTTCCTGCAACTGTCAAAGAAAACCTCTCAGATGCTGTTTCATATGAGCTAGACAGGTTAACGCCCTTCAGTCCTGAAAATGCATTCTATGACTTCAAGATGCTGAGAGAAAGTTCCGGGAAGCTTACTATTTTAACCATGGCCGCAAAGTTTGATTTGGTTAAGCCATACATAGATGCACTCAAAGAAAAGGGTGTTACTGTAAGCAGAGTAACAGTCAATCTTTCGGGCATAGGAACCCTATACCGCTATATAGATAAAGAAAAAGACTTTATTTATATAGAGCTAAAAGAGGACGGATATGAAGGTGCCTTATTCCTGGAAGGATCTGTGACCGGCGCCTTTACAGGCAGCTTCAGCACCTCCCCTATCCCCTCCTTAGTAAGGGGGGGCGAAGGGGGGGGCGAGGAGTCAAAAATAAATACGATTATGACAGAAATCGCCCCCTTTGTAGCTACTGTTAAAAAGCATGGAAAGACACTCCAGATTATAGTACTTTTAAAAGATAAGAGTTCTACCCTTAAGGAATTACTAAAACTACAGATAAATCTGCCCGTCAGGATACTGAATGAGAAAGATATAAAGACCAGATTCTCACTGCCCAATAAAGAGATTCCCGGCGCTGCCATTGGAGGGGTATTAGAATCGTTATGGCCAAAGGCAAATGGGTTGAATCTGCTTAAAAAAGGTTATCATGACATACAAAAGACCCCTGTTGCTTTCACAATTATTCTCATAATATTAATCATTGCCATGTGGATTCTTTATATGATCGCACCTCTTCGCATAGAAGGGAAAAGGCTCGAAGAGATTGACCGTCAGATAATGATGAGGAAGGAAGAAGTCAGGAAGATTGAAGCGCTTAAAAAAGAGATAGATTCACTGAATAACGAGATTACCACAATAAACAATTTCAAGGAAAATAGGCCGATGACACTTAATATACTCAAGGAACTCACATCCCTCCTTCCGAAGACCGCATGGCTGACCCGGGCCAGGATTACAGCGTCAACAGTCGAGATTGAAGGTTATGCAAGCTCAGCCTCGATGCTTTTGCCGAAACTCGAGGCATCAAACTATTTCAAAAAGGCCGAGTTTGCATCTCCCACCTTCAGGGATGCAAGGATGAATGCTGATAGGTTTAATATAAAGATGGAGATAGAGGGTATCAAGAAAGACGAAGGAGAAGTCCCTAAAAATGAAAATAAATAAGACGCTGATAATCACCATGCCTTTAATGGTTATACTCATCGGACTCGTTATGTACCAGCATGTCTATTTAAGAACCCGGACTGACGTAACCTCGATTAGGGAAGAACAGGCTATAAAGACAAAGACTCTCGAAAGGTATATCACTCTCATATCAGAAAAACCTCAACTTGAGAAAGACCTGGCCTCATTAAAAGAAACACGGAAAGCTGATGATTCAAAGCTTATAGAGGGACAAACTCTTTCCCTTGCAGCAGCTACATTGCAGGATATGGTTAAAGACATCATAACAGGCAGGGGTGGAACAATATCAAGTGAACGGGTTGGGAAGCCTGAAGATCTTAATAAATTCAAGGTTATAAGTGTCAGTATAGATGCGGTCTTGCCCGATTCCGGGGCACTAAGCGATGTCCTTTATTCTATAGAAACACGGACCCCATTTCTCATTGTGAAAGAGATTGACGCAAGGGTTAGAAACTACAGGAATCCTAGAGAACTTATGGTTAAGTTAGATATATCTGCCATAACAGGTAGCAGATAGAGATCCGGAACCGGAGGTCATCTGTTGAAGTATCTCTTTATACATTCTTTGAGTTCCGCTATCTCAAAAGGCTTCGTAAAATACTTTATTGCCCCGTCTTTTAACAATTCTTCCATCTCACTGTAAACTGCATTACCTGAATAGGCTATGGTAGGGACACCGGGACTGAGCTTTCTGATAATTCTCAGTGCATTGATACCATCAAGCTTTGGCATTTCAATGTCGATTACAACAAAGTCATAGGAGTTATTAATAAAGCTTAACACCGCCTCGACTCCATCCTTGACAAGGTTAACTCTATATCTCTCTTCTTCTAACTCGCTTTTTAAGACTATACCAAAGTTTTTATCGTCCTCGGCTAACAGAATATGCATTTACAATTTTTCCTTCGCGGGTTCTTTACAGGTATCTTTTTGTATTTTATCAATCCATCTATCATGCTGAGCAACTTTTCCTTGTCAGATAAGCCCATACCAGCTATCCTGGCACAGATACTAAATCCACCCCCGTTGAAGAATGTTTTGCAATCTTCTCTGTGCAGTTCATTCCACAAATCCTCAATTGATTGTAATATAATAGCCTCTGCAAGGTGACTTACCCCCATATTACCTCCCTCCTGAACAGGGTCTAACATAAACTTCTTTATAACACGTAAGACAAGAAATATTTTTCTCTTTAAAATATTAATCCGCAAAAGTAATGCCAGGATATAACTTATTGATTTTATTGAGATCTAATAATATAGCAGTAATTCTATCAGGCAATTTGCCTTGCTCTCAGGGCATATTGCCCGAAGGATTTATAAGGGCAGGGTTATCTTGAAAATCGTACCTTTTCCTTGCTCTGAAGTCACATCAATATTGCCATTATTGTCTGTAATCATTTTCTTAGCTATCGAAAGGCCTAGTCCTATCCCTCCTTTTTCCGATTTGGTTGTAAAGAAAGGGTCAAAGATTCTGTCGATAAGCTCGGGAGATATGCCAAGGCCTGTATCACCGATTTTTATGAATACCATTCCCCCTTCGCCCCCCTTTTCTATGGTAGGGGGGATTATGCCTGTCTCGATTGTAAGTGTGCCCCTGTCCTCCATGGCATCAAGTGCATTCACAATAAATATCAGGAATACCTGTCTCAATTCACCTTCACTTGCATAAACAACCAGTTCCCCTTTATAATTCCTTATCACATTAACCTCTTTAAATCTGCCCTGAAAGCTGATTAGTTCAAGGGTCTTATCGATTGTATAATTTATATTTATATATTTCTTTTCATAGGTTGTTTTTCTAACAAAAGAGAGCATGCTTGTTGTAATGCTCTTGCATCTTATCACCTCTTCATCCATGATCCTTAAATAGCCTTCAAATAACTCAGGGTTATACCGCCCTTTTTTCAGCCTATTGAGAAGTCCCTCAGCACAGGCTGCAATAGTCGCAAGAGGGTTGTTTATTTCGTGTGCTATGCCGAAGGCCATTTGGCCAAGGGCAGCAAGTCTCTCGGTCATTATAAGTCGGATCTCATTTTCTTTTTTCTCTGTAATGTCCTGAATCATCGTCATCCTGGAGATGCTACCGTTTTGATTATGGATTGGCGTATTGACAATATAGTACCAGCGGTTATCCTTTGAGTCACGTATCTCCCTTCTAACTACTTCACCTCTTATTATTTTTTCATTTTCACACCACTGACAAATTTTATCCAGGCCGTGAAGGGTTTTATAGCACCTCTGCCCTATCGCATTATAGCCAGTACGTTCTATCAGCCGTTCATTCATAAACTCTATGTCATAGTTTTCAGAACAAATATAAATAAAGCCATCAAATCCTTCAACTATAGCTGCATACTTCGCTTTAGAGTCTTGCAGTGCCTTTTCTGCTTCTTTGCGCTCAGTGATGTCGCGCGCTATACCACACAGACCAATGATCTCACCAGAGCTATCACGTATCGGCACTTTAATAACGTGGAATGTGATCGGAACTCCTTTTACCGGTTTGGTATGCTCTTCTTCAATAATTTCACCACTAAGAACCTGTGAATCGATCTCCACGATGTGTTTTCCGGCTTCCTCCCCGAAAAGATCCTCATCCGTCCTTTTTATCAGTTTTGAGAATGGTAGTCCGAAAAGTTTCTCCATGGCAGGATTGACATGAACATATCTCAGAGCGCGATCTTTGATAAAGATAGAATCCTGGGCTGTCTCGAAGATGGCTCGAAACCGGGCCTCGCTCTTCCGCAGTGCTTCCTCGGTCCTCTTGCGGTCTGTGATGTCGCGGACAATTGTTTGTAACCTGCCATCCTCGAGCATCTTGGTGCTCATTTCCACACTGATGAGCGTTCCATCTTTGCGAAGCATTCTTTTTTCAGAGATCACTGCTTTTCCGGCAAGCAGTTCACTGAAGTGACTATTAGCAGCATCATATTCATCCGCCGGGATAAGGTCTCTCATGCTCAGGCGAAGAAATTCCTCCCGGGTAAAATCGAGCATCTGACAGGCCATAGAATTAACATCGATGATATTTTCCAGGTGGTCGAAAATAAAGATCCCATCCGAAGCTTGTTCTATCAATATCCGATACTTTTTTTCGCTCTCCTGGAGTGCTGTAATCATCTCCTTAAACGTTGACAGCATCCGTTGCCGCTCCTTGCGGCTGCGTAGCGCTGATAAGGCATACGCCACATTGTCAGCCAATTCAGTCAGCAACTTGATCTCATCAGATTCAAATGCACTCAGGTCAGCAGCATAGACATTTAAAACGCCTATGGCCTGACCTTCTGAAATCAAAGGAACGGCAATAGCTGATGCGTATCCATACCTTGACGCTTCAGATCGCCAGGAGATAAAATTGGAATCATTGAGGATATCTCTTACAATGCATGGTTTGCCCATTCGGATAGCCTCACCAGATAGTCCTCGTTCAGTATCTAACTGCGCAATACCCAGGGTCTTAAGATACCTGTCGTCACAACAAGCTTGTGCCGCTGGACGCACTGTCCTCTCTTTACCCTGCTCAGCAAATCCTAACCATGCCAAACGATATCCACCAATGTCTATTACTGTTCTGCATATTTTCTCTAATAAATCCATCTCATTTGTGGCACGCACAATAATCTGGTTGCATTCATTAAGCATCTTGAGTGCCCGGTTGGTTCTTGCCAGTTCTGCTGTTCTTTCCCGAACCCGTATTTCCATCTCGTCGTACGCCCTCCACAGCGCTTCTTCTGCCTGGTTGCGCTCAATTGCATAACGCATAGAGCGAACCAGCAGATCACTGTCCACCTGCCCCTTGATCAGGTAATCTTGCGCACCCTCTTGTACTGCTTTAATAGCCAACTCTTCGTCGCCCAGGCCGCTCATTATTACTATCGGTATACCGGGCGCTGCAATACGTGTCTGGACAAAGGTATCAAGTCCATGCCCGTCAGGAAGCGAAAGGTCAAGCACAATGATATCAAAAACCTCACCGGCCAAAGACTCCCGCGCTTCACCGAGCCGCTTAACATGTACCAACCCGAATCGAACCGTAGTTGATTCGGAAAGCATTTCCTTTATTAAACGGGCATCTCCAAGGTTGTCTTCAACCAGTAAAATCTTGATAGGATTATCGCTAATATCTTCCATTCAGGCACTCAACCCTATATAGAGTCTGTTTATAAATGTTGATTATTCACCCTCCCCTTACCCCTCCCATCAAGGGAGGGGCTTATTTATCAACCCTCTCCCCTGGTGGGAGAGGGCGGGGGTGAGGGGGGGTTATAGTTTATAAACAGACTCTATATAACTTACATTATTTTGCAGTTGATTTTGAAGCTTCCCGCAACTTGCTGCAGGGAATCCTCAAAATGTAAAGATTTGTTTTTGGCCTCATATTCGCCCGCAAGCCACGCATCAAGCTGCAGTGTGCCTCGTTATGCGTTTTTCATCATTTTATCCCATAAGCGGAGAGTTTCCTATAAAGTGTCTTTGGATCAACATCGAGTATTTCAGCTGCCTTTCCTTTTTGTCCATCCGCCTCTCTGAGAACCTTAAGGATATGTTCCCTTTCTATATCTTCAAGCCGCTTTGTGGGAATTTTATGGTCCGCAATTAGATCTGCCGGTAGATCTTCGGGACTTATTACATCATTTTTTGATAGAAGCAGAGCTCTGTGGATCACGTTCTGGAGTTCTCTCACATTGCCGGGCCATGTATATCCTGAAAGAATACTAATTGCCTTTTTAGTAAGCTTTTTGTTTTTAAAGGCTGTGTTGTTCCTAATGGTATGCTCAACAAGCAAAGGTATGTCCTCTTTCCTTTCCCTCAAAGGAGGGATACGGAGGGTCAGGGCACTTATACGATAATAAAGGTCTGTCCTGAAGTTACCTGCCTCAACCTCCTTTTTTAAATCCTTATTCGTAGCCGATACAAACTTTACATCAACTCTAATCTCCTTTGTACCGCCAACCCTGAAAAAACTTTTTGTCTCAATTACCCTTAGGAGCTTTCCCTGAAGTTGAGAAGACAGTTCACCAATCTCATCAAGAAAAAACGTACCATTATTAGCTATCTCTAATAATCCTAACTTTCTAATATAGGCACCTGTAAATGCCCCTTTTTCGTGGCCAAATATTTCGCTTTCAAGCATTGTTTCAGGTATGGCCCCACAATTGATTGGAATAAAAGGCCCTTCTACCCGGTTTGATACATCATGGATAGCCTTTGCTACAAGCTCTTTGCCCACACCGCTTTCCCCACAAATAAGAACCGGCAAATCTGATACAGCAACCTTTTTTATGGTCTCTAATATTTCGAACATAATGGGGCTCTTTGTTATAATACTCTGTGTTTCTGAATGTCTTTTTATCTGCGACTTGAGGAGTAGATTCTCACTGAGGAGTTTTTTCTTCTCATATGCTTTTTCAATGACAGCTATTAGTACCTCTACCTTAAATGGTTTTGTCAGGTAATCATAGGCACCCAGCTTCATGGCATCAACAGCTGTAGAAACAGTAGCGTGTGCTGTAAGGATTATTACCTCAGTTGGTATCTCGATGTCCTTTATTTTCTTCAGGACATCCATGCCGTTGAGACCCGGCATATTCAAATCTAAAAGCAATACATCATACTCATCTTTTTCAAGCAGCTCCATTGTTTTAATGCCGTTGTCTGTCGCATCGACATCAAAACCTTCATCAGAAAGTTCATTCATAAGAACTTTCCTCAGATTTTTATCATCGTCGGCAATTAATACTTTCATCACTGTTTTTAAGTAAGACGATAAATGTCCATATGAAAGACGGCGTTTTTACTTTCTTATGCTATCATACTTAGACTAACTTCTGCACTGTTCAATAGGGGTCGGACACTTGCACAAACACATTGTCTGAGGCAGCATTAAAAATATGAAATGTCTTAAAAAGAAAGGGTTATTTGTAGAGCCTACCATCCCGCAGGAACTTTATGGTAGATTAAATGTATCTGCCATAACAGGTATAAGACGGGATGTGTAAATTGAAATACATTTTCAGAAATATTAATCTGCTAAACATAATGTTATTAGTGGCCCTTGTCATGCTGGCTAACTATACTATCTTACCTATGTTTAACATGAATATTAAATATACACTGCCTGTTGGGAAAAAAATTAAAAGTGATAAATATAAAAAACCTGTTGAGAGCCCTATTACATCCCCTTCGGACTACACGATAATAGCAGAGCAGAACATTTTCCATCCTGAAAGGAAAATCCCGGGTGGTGATAATGAAAAACCACCTTCTAACCCTGAGTTTGTACTTTATGGAACATTGATAACAGATGACATAAGCGTGGCATATCTCGAAGATTTGAAGGCACCGTTTAGCTCACCAGGCAGGGGGAAGAGACAAATAGCCCTGAGAAGAGGCGATACCCTGAGCAGCTTTATCCTTAAAGATATTGAGGCAGACAAAGTTACGATGGTAAGGGGAGAGGAGACTGTGATAGTTTATCTTACTGATACGCAAAGGCTGAAGACAAGGGGAACATCAGCACCACCCACTGCATTAGCACCTCTTCAGCCTGCATCAGTGCCAGAAAAGCCAGTAACACAGCCTAAGAGATTCCGGCCTGTGCAACCCCTGACAAAATAAAACTACTTCAACCTCTTAGGGCATTAACCCGAATAATGCAGACATTGTTCAAAATTTTATTAAACTCGTCTACGACCCGTAGGGATGAATTTATTGAAAACATCTTTATTGGTAATATTCACTAAAATATTCCTAAAACCATCAGTTAAAGGCACACTAAGGTATCGAAAAATAAAATTTCTCACAACATCTGCATTATTTCTCTACGAGTCGTAGACAATTGCATTATTTGGGTTTAGGTACTACCTTACCAGGTACAACTGTGGAAAAATATTTCGTGATATTTTCAATTGGCAGGTCTCTATCGGGTCTTCAAGAAAATACTTTTTGCCTTTAAGGATACTTCCCGGAGTGGTCATGATAAGCCATTCATACCAAGCCTATCGCTATTTAATAAGGACTATCTATTTGGAAACTTTACTGCCTGCATCTCCAGCTTCCTTTTCTTTCTGGCTTCTTTCTTTTATGAATTCATCTATCTTTATCTTTGTATTTTTCTTAAACCTGTCGAGATAATCTGATGTTGTATTCCCAGCCTCTTGCTGGTTTCTAACAACATGAGGTGTGAGGAGAATAATTAGTTCTGTTCTGGTAGTATCATCCACGGTACTGCCAAAAAGATAACCGAGTATGGGAATCCTGCTGAGAAATGGTATGCCAGTCCTGACCTTTGAGGTTGTTTCATCTATAAGGCCGCCGATAACTATTGTCTGGCCGTCCTGTGCAACAAGATTGGTAGTAACTTCACGTTTGCTTATAATGAACTGTTCGGTGCCTAAAACTGTTGTTGTATTACCCTTAGAAACTTCTTGTGTTATTTCAAGGGCAACGAGTCCGCTATCATTTATCTGTGGTTTTACTTTAAGTATTGTACCTGTATCCTTATACTGAATTGTAGCCGTAGTCGTGTTCGTCACCGTGGTTCCTCCGGATATAGGGGTAGTAGTAGTTGAGGTCGCAATGGGAATCTGGTCTCCTACCTGAATCTTCGCTTCACGGTTATCAGCGACAAGGATATGAGGAGAAGACAAAATCTTCGCTTTATCCTCTTTTGCAAGAGACTGGATCATGAGCTTGACATTTTTAGCTATAGCTAAATCATAAGCTGTAAATGTAAAGACTGAATCTGTAGTTGGAGTATTAAGGGTTAAAGGGCCGCTGATATTAACATCATTTTTAAAGGGTTTTATATCTTTTATATTAAAATCGTTTTGTATAGTCCATTGCAGTCCAAACCTCAGATTGTCTGTAAGTGTAACAGAAACGACCATTGCCTCTATCATTACCTGCCTCGGCACAATATCAATCTTCTTTATCGTTTCGGCTATGATTTCATAGTCTTCAGGTGTTGCGAGTATTATTACGGAATTTGTAACCTCATCAGGGATTATTCTCGTAACCTCTGATACAAGCGCCTCACCGCCTTCGGCCCCTATGAAGACCTGAGGCTGCGGGACTGGTGTTGGCTGAGGTTGTGCCGTTGGTGTTCTTGGGGCTGTTGTTGGCCTTACCGGCGCTGGCGTTGTTGGCTTTGCACCGGTAAATATCTGCTGAAGCATGTTTGCAACGTCCTTTGCCTTGCTGTTCTGTACAGGATATACAAAGACCTTTGGAGTTACCTGCTTTAGCTGTTCGCTGTCGAATATTTCTACAAGTTGAAGGAGCCTCTTTACATTGGCATCTGTGTCAACAATGATTATGTAGTTGGTCTTCGGGACATCGACAATCGCCGCATTCTTGGAGAGAAACGGTGTGAGCAGTCTCACGAGCTCTGACGACGGAATATATTTAACAGGCACCACCTGGAGCAATGCCTTGCCAGTTATCTTAACTTTTTCTGACTCCCTGCCAATCCCAACGGCTGCAGGCTCTTTCGGAATATCACTTATGGGAATTATTCTATAAAGGCCGCCTTCTTCAACAATGGCGATACCATTGAGCCTTAATATGACCTCCATTAATGGAAGCACATTTTCCTTTGCTATTGGAGCAACAGACCTGAAAGTCACCCTCCCTTTAACATTAGGGTCTACAATGTAATTTACCCTGAGGACATCTCCGAAAATGGTCTGTATTACTGAGAAAACATCTACATCATCAAAATTGAAACTGACTTCGTCCTTTTTTATAGCAGGTTTTTCAATAGCGCGAGGCTGAATTTGAGGTAATGGCACTTGTTGCTGCGGCTGCGGTGCAGGCTGAAAAGGTTGAACTGGCAGTAAAAGCTGCGGCTGCGATACGCTCTGTTTTTGTGCTGGAGGCTGGTCAGGCGCTGGTTGCTGCGCTAACAGTATTTCCCTTGATGGGAAAAAACCAATAATAAAAAGAACAACTATAAAAATACTTAATATGCTTCTCAAAAAACCTCCTTTTGAATCAATTCGTAAGATAATTTATTTAAAGACGTATGTCAAGATAAATGAACTACCCCGCAGCAAACTGCGAGGTATCAGATATGAAAAAAATGGTAACAAGTCTGTCATTCCGCACTTGATGCGGAATCCAGATTGTCTTGTTGTACTTCTGGATTCCCCGATCGAGTCGGGGAATGACAGAATATATGATCTATTTTTACCCCGAAGCTGAGCTTCGAGGAATTCTTTGATTAAATGATGCATTAAATACGTTCAGGGGAAAAAAAGGAAATTATGGCTGAAAGGCTTATTATTTTTTAGGGGGGAGGGTATGAGGGTAACATTTTTATTTGTAAGCATAATGTTTTTAGTCCTTTATTGTCCTGTTGCACAGTCAGAAGAGCAGCCGCAGGCAACAGATA
>JBGOWS010000022.1:0-15872 GCA_041478735.1 Thermodesulfovibrionia bacterium
TATTCAATCATTACTTTTTTCTCTTTTTTCTTAGCCTCTTCAGTTTTTGGTATTCTTATCTCCAGTACCCCATCTTTGAATTTTGCAGATGCCTTTTCCGTCTGGACCTCTGCAGGCAGGCTGAATGAACGTTTGAAAGAACCATAGGAACGCTCAAGACTGTAATAATCCTTTTTTTCAACCTTTCCCTCTTTCTTCTTCTCTCCAGAAATGGATATGGTATCTTTAGTCAGACTAACATTAATATCTTCTTTTTTCATCCCTGGCAATTCTGCCTTCACTACTACATCATCGCCTTCTGTAAAGATATCCATGGATGGAGAGACTTCTTCTATTTCAGGCATCCTCAACCTTGGCATCCAAGATGGTAGCAATGAAAAGGGTCTCCTGAAAATATCTTCAAACCGTTTTTCCATCTCTTGAAAACGTCTTTCCATCTCCTGAAAAGGTGATAGAGCTTTTGTTGGTTCAACTTTTAACAATTCTTTTTTCTCTTTCTTTGCCATAAAACACCTCCTATCTTTTTAGTGTTGACCCCCTTGGTAGAGGATATTTCTTAATGTCTATTTTTAGTAATTATTCGTGGTCTTGCTTTTGTTTAAGGTTTTTTAATGCTTCTTTTAGATGCCTTTTTCTTTTTTAATGAAGAAGATGATTCTGCTTCGAGTTTTTCTTGTTTTCCATATCGTGCCATTACAATCCTCTCTGCTTCAAGCCAGTTGTCGAGGTCACGGCATTCCGCTTTCCCACTTTTCTCATAAAGTTCATATGCTACCTTTGATAGATATTTTGTCATACAATTTCATTTTATTACCTCCATTGCAGAACAGAATAGTGTCAGGCCTTGACTTGTGACTCAATCAAAGATGAACATTGCTCGCATATTTCTTCAGTAAATCCTCACTTTTTCAGCCTTAGAAAAAGTGTTTGTTAGCAGGTGAAATAAACACGCAGCATAAAGCCCACTGAGTGCGGACTTGATGAAGCAATCAACAATTCGGCTGACATCGTCTGTTGGGTTAAATCCTAGCTTTTACACTTAATACTATTTTGTCCGATATTGCGCCTACTTTATGGAGCACTTCAGAGAAATGCTACCATTTATTTTTTCAGAGATTTTCCAATCCTTTTTTCTATTGATTTTACCTTCTCGTCTATCCTGTTGGGTTTCCCTTTTCTGTCGTCGATGGATATAGTTGTAATTGCCCTCTCTCCAGTCTTCATTACAGCTATATGGCATTTTTTGACAAGCTTCATTACGTCATCCCATTCACCTTCAACAACTGTCCCCATAGGATTGATTTTATAAGGAAGTCCACTTGTATCAACTATCTTTAAAACCTCAGCAAGCTGGTCACCAATGCTGCTGCCAACACCTACTGGTACAATACTGAATTCTATAAGCATAACCCCCTCCTTTTTTATTAACAAAATTTCAATGATTTAATTGATTTCTATCATATTCTGCGTTTGATGTCAATTAACCCAAATAATGCAATTGTCTACGACTCGTAGAGAAATAATGTCCCGATACATATCGGGATCGATACCGTAGTGTACCTTTAACTGATGGTTTTAGGAATATTTTAGTGAATATTACCAATAAAGATGGTTTCAATAAATTCATCGAGTTAAATAAAATTTCGAACAATGTCTGCATTATTCGGGTTAAGAATAACCGGACCTAATTTTTTAAAGGAGCAGGGATAGTCGACCATCTAACTAACGGAGTTTATCCTAGACTAAAGGATAGCAAAAAGGTTTTTAAAAGAAGGGGCAAGAAAAACTTGCCCCTTCTTTTCATTATTAGAACTTGTTTATCTTACCGCTCATTATTAGAACTTGTTTATCTTACCGCGTCTTTGAGTGCTTTGCCCGATGTAAACTTTGGTACCTTGGCAGCCGGAATTGTGATAACCTCACCAGTTCTTGGGTTACGGCCTTTCCTGGATTTCCTTTTAACAACTGAGAAAGTTCCGAATCCAACAAGTGTGACTTTCTGCCCTTTCTTTAGGGCTAACTTGACGGAGTTTAAAGTAGAATCTAACGCTCTTGCTGCATCTGCCTTACTTAATCCTGTGCCTGAGGCAATCTTGTCAATAAGCTCTGCTTTTGTCATATATGCTTCCCCCCTTTCATAAAAAGAATGTTGTTAGTTCAATAAATAAAGCTGAAATAAACTATCAGGGAAGAAATCCTTTTGTCAAGCCAAAAATTAATTCTCTTTAAAGAAAAACTCATGCCAGTTCATGCTTTGCTTTGAAGTATTTTAAAATATCTAAATTAAATGAAAAGCATTTTTGAGCAGTTTAAACTTGTTAATCCCTGCAGTCTTGCTGCAGGGTGATTCATTCTTTGCTTTACTCGGAAAGGCTCAAGCGATGGATTTGGGATGACGACCTGGATTTCTTTACTCATTGCTCAATATATAGTAGCCTTTTAATTTTCGGCATACAGAATGTAGAAACTATTATTTTTTTCTTGACATTAATTTTCTCTCACACTATATTGAGTGGTAGAAAGTGGTAGGAAGTGGAGGGAAATTGCCAGCTTTCTCAGGAAAGTATTACTACACAGTTGACCCAAAAGGCAGGATAATTATCCCCGCTCCTTTCAGGGAGATCCTTTCAAGTAATTATAGCTCAAAACTTTACATCACAAACGCTCCATTTGATAAATGCCTTTATGTCTACCCACTGGAGGAGTGGAATAGACTCCAGGAACAGGTGCGGACAAAACCAAGATCTGATGAAGCAATCAGGTTCTTTTTAAGAAGAGTTATCGCCTCTGCTATTGAAATAGAGATGGATAAACAGAGTAGAGTTCTGATACCCGCTGCCCTTAGAGAGGATGCAAATATAAATACTAATGTTGTTATGGCTGGACAAATAGAAAGAATTGAACTTTGGGATAGAAATGAGTGGGATATCTTATTCGACCCTACAAAGATAGATAAGAAAGCTATCGAAGAAAAACTCGCGGCTTATGGTCTTTAGGAACCATATGATTAAAAGGTGCAGTTTGCAAATCGGGATTGTAAGTAAGGTGTTAGTTAATTTTAAAATTTGCATTCTTCAACTTACAACGGGAGATTAACTATAGAGATTTCTCATCTGCCGGTTATGCTGAGAGAAGTGATGGAGATGCTTAGCCCAAAGGTGGGCGGAGTATATGTGGATGCAACAATCGGTTATGGGGGACATTCAGAAAATATGTTAAAGCTGATCGGTTCTGATGGCAAACTCTTTGGTATTGACAAAGACGATGAGGCTATAAATATAGTTGAAAAAAGGCTCTTGGACAGCAGGGTTATCTTGAAGAGAGGAAATTTTTCAGATTTGGAAAGGCTGCTTTATACAGAGGAGATATATGAGGTTGACGGCATCCTATTTGACCTTGGGGTCTCGATGATGCAACTAAAGAATCTTGAAAGGGGATTTAGTTTTGTTTCTGATAAACGTCTGGATATGAGGATGGATAGAAGACAGAAATTGTCTGCCTGGGATGTTGTAAACAGATATCCTGAAAAAGAAATCGAGCGGATACTGAGAGAATTTAGCGAAGAGCGCCTTTCAAAAAAGATATCCAGGGCGATAGTCAGGCAGAGGGGGAAGAGACCGATTGATACCTGTTCTGAACTATCAAAGATTATAGAAGGTGTATATGGTGGAAGGGGTAGAACCCATCCTGCAACAAAAACATTCCAGGCATTAAGGCTAGAAGTAAATGGGGAACTTGAAGAACTCAGGGCAGGACTTGATGCTTCGTTACGGCTTCTCAGGAGGGGGGGAAGATTGTGCGTTATCTCATACCATTCATTAGAAGACAGGGCGGTTAAGCATTTTATGGTAGACGGTTCAAAAAAAAGTTTACTTAAAATTATCACAAAAAAACCCAAAACCCCAGGCCCTGAAGAACTCAGGTTGAACCCGTCTTCAAGGAGTGCAAAGCTGAGATCAGCCGAGAGGATATGATATGATATGATATATACAGGCAGCAGGATTATATTCTCTATCATTCTTAGGCCCTTATTAATTGCCCTCTTGCTCGTTGGTGTGTTCGGTCTTGTATATCTAAGGTCCAGCGTTATGACGTTAGAATACAGTCTCGGTGACCTTGAAAAAACCAAGAGGAATTATCTTAGAGAGAGAAAGATGCTGCTCGCTGAAAAGACAAGCCTGCTGTCTTTTGAAAGAGTTGAAGCATCTCTTAGTAGAAGCCGTGGTTTTGTCCTTCCCGATAGGATCAAGGTAATCCACGTAAAAAACCGGAAGGAGACTTTGCCCTATAATGCCTCATTGGAAAGAAACGAATTGATCGAACCTTAATTGCAGAAGGGCGGGGGGATTGAATAAAAAGAGGGCTATTATTTTGAATACCACGATCATTTTCACTTTTTTTGTGGTACTCCTGCGCCTTACAGACCTGATGATACTCAACCATAAGAGCCTTTCGGAGAGAGCTAAACTGCAACATGTAAAGGTTGAAGACATTCAGGTGAGAAGGGGGATAATATTTGACAGACGAGGGAGGGAATTCGCATTAAATATTGAACTCGAATCTCTCTATTGTGACCCTGAGAACCTTAATCTCAATAATGATGGCTTAAAAAGACTTGCATCTGTAATAGCGAAGGAACCCAGGTTTATCCTTTCGAAGATTCCTGCTGAGGGGAGATTTGCATGGGTAGAAAGGAAGCTTGAGCCAGATACTGTAGAGAAGGTAAAGGGGCTTAATATCGAGGGCTTGGGTTTTCTGACCGAGGCAAAAAGGTTTTATCCGAAAGGGAAACTTGCCTCTCACATTCTCGGTTTTGTTGGCATAGACAACCAGGCTCTTGAAGGCGTCGAACTAAAATATGACAGATATATGAAGACTATCGGTGGAAAGGTTTTTTTGGAGAGAGATGCTATTGGCAGGACACTTTCATCAGGAGTAGATACAGAAGCAAGGGGTAATAATATTGTTCTTACAATAGATGAAGGACTCCAATATATTGTCGAAAAGGAAATTGATAAGGCGATGGCGAAATGGAAGGCTGCTGCAGCGTCAGTTATAATGATGGACCCTTTCACAGGTGAGATACTGGCCCTTGCCAACAGACCTGCATATGACCCGAATAAAGGAGGGAACGCAAATGGATCTGAAAAGAGGAACAGGGCAATAACTGACTGCTACGAACCAGGCTCAACATTTAAGATTATTATTGGAGTCGGCTCACTCGAGGAAAAAATACTGAAACCCGAAACCTTATTCGATGTCAGCAGGGGTGGCATAGAGGTTGGAGGAAAGACTATCCGTGATGTCCATAAATATGGTGTCCTTTCATTTAAAGAGGTTATCCAGAAATCCTCAAATGTAGGTTCCATCATGATAGGAATGAAACTTGGCAAGGAAAGAATATACAAGTATGCAAAACTTTTGGGCATCGGCGAAAAGACAGGGATTGATTTACCAGGAGAAGTCTCAGCATGGATATCCCCGCCTGAGAGATGGTCAGGTACATCCCTGGGTGCAATACCAATCGGGCAGGAGGTAGCTGTAACACCCCTTCAGATACTCAGGGCGTATTGTGCAATTGCAAATGGAGGATTTCTCGTCAGACCGCATGTGGTATCCGAGATAGTTTCGCCGGATGGTCAGGTTCTTGCTTCTTTTAAGGATAGAGAAATGAAACGGGTAATCTCTCCAAAGACTGCAGAGACATTTAAGGACATATTGAAAACTGTAACAGAAGAAGGTGGTACAGGTAAGAGCGCATCAGTTGATGGAAATGAGGTCGCAGGCAAGACAGGCACAGCGCAGATGATAAACCCTGTAACAAAGAGGTACTCGAAGGAAAAATTTGTCAGTTCATTTGTTGGGTTTGTGCCCGCTGATAACCCAAGGCTTGCAATGATTGTTATTGTCTATGAGCCTAAAGGGGAGATTTACGGGGGTGTGGTGGCTGCACCTGTTTTCAGGGATGTTGCCACACAGGCGTTATCATACCTGGATATACCGCGAGAGGATAATCCTTACAATAACCATTTATTAGTGTCGAGATGAAACTCAAAGAACTTCTTCAGGGCTGTGATTATATTAACTCAGTAATACATAGCACCCCCTCCCTAACCCTCCCCCCTCGAGGGGGAGGGCAGGGGTGGGGGGGGAGCTCTGGAACCTTGAATTCTGAGCTCAATATAGACTCATCACTGGATATAGATATCTCAGGCATAGCATATGATTCACGGAAAGTAAAAGAAGCTTGCCTTTTTGTGGCAATTACGGGTGAAAGATACGATGGGCATGATTTTATCAAAGATGCAATTAAAAAAGGTGCGGTTGCGATAGTATATGAAAAGGAAATTAACATTCAATCATTGGTTGGCGGTCAACAATCATCAGTTAAAACCAATGATCAAGATGGTTCATTATTTGCCTCCGGCAACGTGATACTTATTAGGGTCAATGACAGCAGAAAAACACTTGCCCGTCTCGCTAATAATTTTTATGAAATGCCATCGAAAAACCTAACACTGATAGGGGTGACCGGTACAAATGGAAAGACCACAACAACTTATATCCTCAAGTCCATACTTGAAGCATGGGGGAAGAAGGTTGGTTTAATTGGTACAATTCAATACTTGATACATGATAGAGTTTACCCTGCACTACATACAACACCCGAATCCCTGGAATTTCACGGGCTGTTAAAGGATATGCTTTTATCAGGATGTACACATGTTATCTCAGAGGTCTCTTCTCATGCCCTTGCACAATTCAGGGTTGATAGGGCTGCTTTTAATGCTGTAGTGTTTACAAATCTTACCAGAGACCATCTGGACTTTCATAAAAATATGGAGGACTATTTCAGGGCAAAGGAGAGATTGTTTCTGGAGCTTCTTGATAAAGACGGGACTGCTATAATCAATATTGATGATCCATATGGAAAGAGACTTGTATCTTCACTCGTTACCCGTCACCCGTCGCAGGATATATTGACATACGGGCTTGAGGCTGGAGCAGATATCATGGCAGGTGATATTAAAAGCTCATTCCAGGGACTGAAGTTCAAGATATCATTTCGCGGCAGGAGTTACGATATCTCATCTCATCTAACAGGTTTAACAAATGTGTATAATATATTATCTGCAGTTGGTGTGTCGATCTCGTTGGGAATCCCGCGGAAGGTAATACTCGAAGGCTTAGTAGAGACAGGTAATGTTACGGGCAGGTTCGAAAAGGTTGATAAGGGTCAGGGTTTCCTATGCATTGTTGATTATGCACATACAGAAGATGCCCTTGAAAGACTGATATATACTGCAAGGGAACTTATAAAGAAGTCAGAAGTCAGCAACACCCCCTCCCTAACCCTCCCCCCTCCACGGCCTCGCTCTGCGAAGCGGGGCGGGCGAGGGGGAGGGCAGGGGTGGGGGGGAGCCTCCGAACTCCGAACTCGAAACTCTTCACCTCGCGTCATCACAGTCTTTGGGTGCGGGGGGGATAGGGATCATGGCAAGAGGCCACGGATGGGTGCTATAGCAACAAGGCTTAGTGACTTTGTAGTTATAACCTCTGACAACCCGAGATCTGAAGAACCCTCCGGTATTATTAAGGAGATTGAGGATGGAGCAGTGGCTAAAAACTATGTTATAGAGTCTGACAGGAGAGAAGCGATCAGAAAAGCCGTTAATATGGCAAGTGATGGTGATATTGTTCTTGTTGCAGGCAAGGGGCACGAGGATTATCAAGAGATTAAAGGCGTCAGGTACAGATTCAATGACAGGGAAGTTCTTGAAGAGGCGTTAAAGAATAAATTAAATCCGTCCTGTCATTGCGAGCCGAAGGCGAAGCAATCTCAAAGTGATGGGATTGCTTCGTCGCTCCGCTCCTCGCAATGACGTTTCGAAAGGTTTATGGAATTTGAGATAAAAACGATGGGGATTTTAAGGGTAGAAGATATTATTAAAGCAACAGGCGGGAAGATTATCTGTAGCGATTCTAATACGTTCACAGGGATATCTATTGATTCAAGGACTATAAAAGAAGGCGAGTTATTCATAGCACTCAGGGGCAGGAGGTTCGACGGACATAATTTTCTTAATGAAGCGTTAAAGAGAGGCAACGGAGCTATTGTAAATTTTCAGCCAGCAGGGACCATAAAGGGTAAGACGATAATATATGTGAACGACACACTGAAGGCCCTTCATGAAATCGCGCGTTATATGCGTTTAAAGAGGGACATCCCTGTCATTGGCATAACAGGCTCAAATGGAAAGACCACGACAAAAGAACTTATAGCTTCAATCCTGAGCACCGGATACACGGTCCTGAAGAATACAGGTAATCTAAATAATCATATCGGCCTTCCTCTGAGCCTTACGAGGATAAATGATGCTGATGAGATTGTTGTGCTCGAGATGGGTGCAAGTGCCCCGGGCGAAATAAAAGAATTATGCGAGATATCAATTCCAAATTACGGAGTTTTAACTAATATAAGTCAGGCACATCTTGAGGGATTTAAAGATATTGAGACAATAAGAAGAACCAAGCTTGAAATTCTCGATTATATCAATGCAGCTATTGTTAATGCTGATGATCCTTTTATGATGGAAGGCATTCGTAAATCAGGGTTTAAAGGGCAGGTAATCAAATATGGAATAAAAAATTCTGCTGAAATCCGTGCTACTGATATAAGACTTCGTGAAAAGGGTTCAATTTTTGATTTACACGCTGGTGAAAATAAATCTATAGAGGTCTATCCAAAGATATCAGGGATGTTTAATATTTACAATCTGCTTGCAGCTGCATCAGTTGGCTATCTATTTAATATTGACCTCCTGGATGTAAAGAATGCGGTTGATTCTTTTACAGGTGTGCCAATGAGGCTTGAGTTCAAGCAACTGAACGGCATCAATGTTATAAGTGATGTCTATAATGCTAACCCTGCCTCAATGGATGAAGCTATAAAAGAGCTTGTCAGAATCAAGAGAGGAAGGATAATCGCTGTTCTGGGAGATATGCTGGAACTTGGATCCTATGAAGAGGAGGCTCATAGAAGACTCGGCAGGTTGATGTCCGTACTTCCGATTGACATCTTTATCGCAGTAGGTCCGCTTATGGCATTTGCTGCATCAGAGTTCTCTGGCAGCGTTTATAAATTACAGAGTGCTGGAGAGGCAGGGAAGCTGTTAAGGGATATCTGCAAAAAAGGAGATACAGTTTTGATAAAGGGTTCCAGGGGAATGAATATGGACAAGGTTCTGGCTCATAGAGAGGCATAGTGCTATATATCCTTTTATATAACCTGCATAACTGGTTTTCTCCCTTTAATGTTTTTAGGTATATCACATTTAGAGCATCCCTTGCTGTGCTTTCAGCAATGATTTTTACATTGATATTGGGCCCATGGATAATAAATAGGCTGAAGAGATTAAGTATGACCCAGCAGATAAGAGATGACGGCCCAAAGACCCATATGGGTAAGACAGGCACTCCTACAATGGGCGGGCTTCTTATTATTCTCTGCATATTGCTCTCGGTTTTTATGTGGGGAGACCTTAAAAATATGTATGTCTGGATCATGATTATTTCACTTGTAGGTTTTGGAGGTATCGGCTTTTTAGATGACTATTTGAAGATTGCGAGAAAGAATCACAAAGGCCTCAGGGCATACCAGAAGTTTGGGATGCAGATAGCCCTCGCACTTCTAATCGGGATTTTTCTCTACATGAATCCAAAGGACCCATTTACGGATGTGTTAAGTGTGCCATTTTTTAAGAGATGGCTCTTTGATTTAGGATGGTTCTACATACCGTTCTCTGTAATTGTGATCGTAGGCTCATCAAATGCGGTCAACCTTACTGATGGTATAGACGGGCTTGCAATAGGGCTTGTAGCTGTTGCAGTGCTGGCAAATGGTGTGCTTGTTTATATTTCAGGACATAAAGGACTGGCCCAGTACCTGCAGGTCCTTTATCTTCCCGGTACTGGAGAGTTGACTGTTTTCTGTGGAGCAATATTTGGTGCATCACTCGGGTTTCTCTGGTATAACTCTTATCCTGCGGACATTTTTATGGGTGATGTGGGTTCACTTGGCCTTGGCGGCACGCTTGGAACCCTTGCTGTAATAACAAAACACGAGATAGTCCTCGCGATTGTGGGTGGCATCTTTGTTATAGAGACACTCTCTGTCATGCTTCAGGTGGCATCTTTTAAGCTTACCGGAAAGAGGGTGTTTAAGATGGCACCTGTTCACCACCACTTTGAATTGAAAGGATGGCCTGAACCAAAGGTGATTGTACGATTCTGGATAGTTGGTATAATGCTTGCTTTATTAAGTCTGGCAACCTTAAAAGTGAGGTGACTATGAGAATAAAGTTCAAAGTTCAAAGTTCAAAGTTCAAAGTTAATAAAAGATATTTTCTATTTTTCCTTTTGTTTTCATTGTTTTCACTTTTCACTCTTCACTTTTCACTTTCAACTTCTCTTGCTGAAGAGGTTCATTCCAGGGCTGCAGTTGTAATGGAGGCATCATCAGGAAAGCTTCTCTATGCAAAAAATCCTGATCTGAGATGTGCTCCGGCAAGTACAACAAAGTTGATGACAGCGGTCGTGGTTATGGAGAATGCAAACCTTACTGATGTTGTAACCATTAGCAGGAACGCCTCACGTATTTCTCCGCACAAGGCAGGGTTCAAAGAGGGAGATAGGGTAACAGTTGAGAAACTTCTCTGTGCTGCTTTGATAGGTTCTGCCAACGATGCTGCTGTTGCCCTCTCAGAAGCGGTTGCTGGTTCCGAGGAAAGCTTTGTAGAACTTATGAACAGAAAGGCTGTTGCGATTGGAGCAAATAATACGCACTTCATTAATGCAAGTGGTCTTCCCGGATTCGGACAATATACTTCTGCTTCTGATTTATCAAAGATAATGAACTACGCGTTGAGGTATCCCAAGCTGAAAGAAATCATAAGAACCCGTGTTACAGAGATATCAACCCAGAACGGGCATTCGATATTTCTGAAAAACACAAACAGGCTTTTGTGGTCTGACGATGAACTTGTCGGAGGAAAAACAGGATATACACGCAAGGCAAGACATTGTTTTGTATGCGCTGCTGAACGCGACAATGACACCGTTATTGTTGCACTCCTCGGAAGCCCGAGCAGGAGCGGCCTCTGGAGAGAGTCGGAGACACTTATTATGAAGGGGTTCGGAGTAATGGGGAATAAGGCAGAGCCTGTTGTCTATCTGACAAAGGTGAATGACAATGCAATGGATATAGAAAAAGCATCCTATAAAAAGAAGTCAAAGAAAAGAATGAAGAGTGCAAAATCTCAACCGGCTAAAAAATTAATCGCAGGCAAAACAGGACAACAGAAAAGAACAGGAACGTTGGTGAAGAAAAAAGGCAAGGCAAAGGTGTACGCAAAATATAAAGGCAAGAAGAATTACAAGGTTGCGAAGAAAGGTGCAATTGAGAGAAATAAAGGGTAAGCACGTGACAGTCGTCGGCCTGGCGAGGAGCGGCATCGGTGCGGCAAATCTACTTTCCGAACTTGGGGCGACTGTGACTGTAACAGAAATGAAGACAGAAGCAGAGCTTCAGGATCTTATTCCCAGCCTTTCCCCCTCGGTGAAGGTTGCCCTGGGATCACATCCTGAAGATATCTTCATAAAGACTGATATGGTGGTGATCAGTCCTGGTGTTACGCTCGATATCCCTCCTTTAGGTTTAGCAAAGTTAAAAGGTATACCGATCATCGGTGAGCTTGAACTGGCATATCAGATAGTAATGGGTAATGAGTTACGAGTTATGAGTAAAAATAAAAACTCTAAAGTAAACTCATCACTCATCACTCATCACTCATCACCCTTCTTTTTGGCTGTGACCGGAACAAATGGAAAATCAACAACAACAGCATTGCTTGGTTTCATGATGAAAAAGGGCGGGTTTCAAACAATCGTCGGAGGGAATATAGGAAATGCATTGACTGAAGAGATATTAAAACAAGTCAAAAGTCAAAAGTCAAAAGTCAGACCCCCCACCTGCCCCCCCTTGCTAAAGGGGGGATTTGAGGAGGGGTGTTCTTTGAACTCCGATCTAAACTCGTCAATCGATTACATTGTTGCTGAGATATCGAGCTTTCAGCTTGAGTCGATAAAAGACTTCAGGCCAAGAGTGGCAACGATCGTCAATATCACGCCAGACCACCTCGACAGGTATCATTCACTGGAAGAATACAGTGATGCAAAGGCGAGAATCTTCGAAAACCAGGGTGAAGGTGATTTTCTCGTATTGAATTGGGATGACCCTGAAACAATGAAGGTAAAAAGTGAAAAGTTAACAGTAAAAAGTAAAAAACCAAAAATCATTTACTTTAGTCGCAGAGAAGAGGTCGAAGGTCTTTATTTCAAAGACGGAATGGTGCATTGCAATCTTCCTCCAATGACGGGGACAGTCCCCTCTCTTACCCCTTGCCCCTTTCCCCTTATAAGGGCTGATGAGATAAAGATAAAAGGTGTCCATAACCTGGAGAATGCCATGGCTGCTTCAGCCATGGCTCTCCTTGCAGGCTGTCCTGTAGATGCAGTTATAGATTCCCTGAAGGAGTTCTCTGGTCTTGAGCACAGACTTGAATTTGTCAGAGAAATGAATGGGGTCATGTATTTTAACGATTCTAAAGGTACGAATGTCGGTGCTGTCATTAAGTCTTTGGAAAGTTTTCAGGAGCCGATTATTTTGATTGCAGGAGGCAGGGATAAGGCAGGCGATTTCTCACTCTTAAGGCAATTAGTAGAAGAGAGGGTGAAGGCTCTTGTATTGATAGGAGAGGCAAGTGAAAAGATCAGGAAGGCCCTTGGAGATATCACAGATACAGTTATGGCTAAGGACTTAAGAGATGCAGTACATGTAGCGAGAAGTAAGGCAGCAAAAGGAGATGTTGTCCTGCTTTCGCCTGCTTGTGCCAGTTTTGATATGTTTGTGAATTTTGAAGATAGAGGCAGGCAGTTTAAAAAGATAGTAGCGGAGATGGAATAATGGGTAAATATGACAAGTGGTTACTCCTTGCCACAGTTCTCTTAACAGGTTTTGGTGCTCTAATGATATACAGCTGTACATCTGTTATTACTCCAGTACTTGCAAAAAAGGGGGTCACTGAATTTTATTATTTCAAGAGGCATATGTTTACAATCCTCTCAGGGTTCAGCTTTATGTTCTTTTTCTACAGACTAAAACCTTCCTCTATCAAGAAGATGGCTATCCCCCTCCTGATTTTTTCTTTTGTGTTATTAGTTCTTGTTTTTCTGCCTCATATCGGCGTTTCCGCAGGGGGTGCGAGGAGATGGATACGGCTATGGCCTTCAACCTTCCAGCCATCAGAACTTGTGAAACTCTCTATGGTGATATTCCTCGCACGATATATGTCGATGCCTGAATATAGAACGGATAGTTTTACATCCTTTATAAAACCTGTCATTATCATGGTAATATTCCAGGTAGCTATCCTCAAACAGCCTGATTTCGGGGCTGCTATGAGCCTTGCATTCCTTACCTTTGCAATGCTCTTTCTCTCCGGAGCAAGGCTTAGATATCTCGCATATCTCTCGGTGGCAGCGGTTCCGATAGTCATCAAGCTCGTTATGCAGCCATATCGGCTCAAGCGGGTCACTTCATTTCTTAATCCATGGGAAGACGCCCAGGGTAGCGGCTTCCAGCTGGTGCAGTCTTTCATAGCACTCGGCAGCGGGGGCCTAACAGGTGTAGGTCTCGGAAGTTCCAAACAGAAATTATCTTACCTTCCTGAGTCCCATACGGATTTTATCTTTTCTATTATCGGTGAGGAGTTTGGTTTTATAGGTTTATTAGTTGTTATAGCACTTTTTCTGCTCTTATTTATTAAGGGTGTCTCTATTGCAAGCAGGACAAAGGACGAGTTTGTTTATTACCTGGCGGTAGGGCTTTCGCTGATGATCTCGCTCCAGGCGCTTATCAATTTTGCAGTTGCTACAGGCCTGGCGCCTACAAAGGGGTTGCCATTGCCATTTATAAGTTACGGCGGTTCAGCTCTTCTTGTGAATATGGCTGCTATCGGAATGCTGCTCAACATATCAAAAGGAGAACAGCTAAGTCCTGCTTTTAATGATAAAGAAATAGCTATAAGAAGAAGGGCCAGGAGAAATATATATGGTATCAACAAAATTCAAAAGTGACAGGACGCAGAAACCTGAGGATTTATTGCCTGCTATTTATCACCTGTGTCCTATTTATGTCATGTTATTCGTCATATGAGGGTAATAATAGCAGGAGGAGGGACAGGAGGACATCTCTTTCCGGGTCTGGCGGTAGCTGAGGAATTCAAAAAAAGAGATAGTTCAATAGAGGTGATATTTGTTGGAACAGAGCATGGAATAGAGGCAAGGGTTGTACCGAGGGAGGGATATCCAATAAGGTTTTTAAGGGCAGAAGGTCTGGTAGGAGTATCTATTATCAAAAAGATAAAGGCAATCGTGAAAACATTTTATTCGTTTATCGATTCTTATAACATTATCAAGACGTTAAGACCAGATATAGTGATAGGTGTTGGCGGATACGCATCAGGGACAACTATGCTTACTGCATTTCTTATGTCAATCCCGACCATGATACTTGAACAGAATTCCATACCCGGACTTACTAATAAAATCCTCGGAAGATTTGTAAGAACAGTATGTATAACCTATCAGGAAAGTTTCTCATCCTTTCCAAGGGAAAAGACTTTCCTTACAGGAAACCCTGTCAGGCTGCAGATACTCAAGGGGAGCATCAAATCAGCATATCGGCTTTTCTCGCTCGAAAGGGGTTTATTTACAGTATTTGTCTTTGGTGGGAGTTCAGGTGCAACGAGTATCAACAGGGCGATTGTAAAGGCCCTTAACAATATGCATGACTTAAAGGACAAGCTTCAGTTCCTTCATCAGACAGGTGTGAGAGATTATGAAAGTATAAGAGAGGCGTACAGGAAGCTTGGGTTCAAAGGTACAATCACTCCTTTTATATATCAGATGGGAGAGGCCTATGCTGTTGCAGATATAGTCATTTCAAGGGCAGGGGCAACAACACTTGCGGAATTGACTGCATTGGGAAAACCAGCAATATTAATACCTTATCCTTATGCAGCCGGACATCACCAGGAATTGAATGCGAGAAAACTTCTCGATATGGGTGCAGCTAAGGTGATACCCGACAGTGAACTTGAAGGAGAATCCCTTGCCCGTAACATAAGAGAGTTGTATATGAATGAGACAATGAGGGCAGAGATGCAAAGAAATAGCATGGCGATTGGAGAACCAGAGGCGTCTGCCAGGGTGGTTGATCTGGCAATGAGCCTGATAAAGGAGAATAAAAATGCAGAAAGAAAAATTCAAAAATAAGGAATTCCTTTATTTTGCATTTTTAATTTTTAATTTTAAATTTAGCAGGAGCGAAGGTGTTTGAGCGCTATAGAGTAATACATTTTGTTGGAATAGGTGGCATAGGGATGTCTGGTATTGCAGAAGTTCTTCACAACCTTGGTTATGAGGTGACCGGTTCTGATTTGAAATATTCAGAAACAATGACAAGGCTGAAGGAGTTAGGCATAAAGGTCTTTATAGGCCATAAAGCAGAAAATGTAGACGATGCTCATGTATTGGTCATATCCTCGGCGGTTTCAGGTGATAACCCAGAGGTGACAGAGGCAAGGAGAAGGGCTATACCTGTGATACCGCGTGCGGAGATGCTTGCAGAGCTAGCAAGGCTGAAATACAGCATACTTGTTGCAGGAGCACATGGCAAGACAACAACAACATCCTTAATATCAACTATCCTTGCCAACGGCAGTCTTGACCCCACGGTTGTCATAGGAGGA
>JBGOWS010000092.1:0-7638 GCA_041478735.1 Thermodesulfovibrionia bacterium
AAAGCAACGAGATTTGATTATGATACACATGACTGTACATTTAACCTTTAGTGCCTTTTGGATAAAGGCTGGCTGGCCAGGCTATAGGCCTATAATGTGTTGCTGGCAGAGCTTTTCCAGCACATCTGCATCATAAATGCAGAAACTGTTTTGCAACTGGTGGGTTAATACAAATAATTTATAGATATGGCCGAAATTGAAGAGAAACCGAAGGAGGCATAAGGGAAAAAAGAAGAAAAGATTGGTACAAAAGCGATAGAAGACAGAAGTTGCCAGTTCTTAATACAGTTGAATTTAGATTGTTTTTATTGTATTCTAAAAGCATAATTCTAAAAGCATAATTCTAATTGGATATAAATTCATGAGAAATCCATTTACCTTAGGGATAGTTAAAAAGAAAGATTTCTGTGACAGGGAGAAGGAGATAGACGACCTTCTGCGCTATGCAGAGAACGGGCAGAACGTTGTTCTTTTCTCACCGAGGCGGTACGGAAAGTCTTCACTGGTATCACAGGTCTTCGAATTGCTCGCGGGTAAGGGACTTTTAACTATCTATGTAGACCTTTTCCCGATATCTTCTGAGAGGGATTTTGTAACAAGGTTTTCAACTGCTATTTTCAGGAGTATTGGCAAGGGGGCAGATCCACGGACCATGGCTGCCAAGTTTAAGAACCTCTTTAGCAGATTTGTTCCAAGCATCGAGGTGAGGCCTGAGGGCTACAGCGTTTCTGTAAAATTTGATCCGACAGCAGAAACTGGATTTCTTCTCGAAGACATCATGGATGGGCTTTACAGATATGTGAGGAAGAAGGGACTAAGGGCCTGCGTCGCACTGGATGAATTCCAGGAGATTACCGAACTGCCTGAGTCCAAGAAAATAGAAGGAACTCTACGCTCTCATATACAGTTTCATACGGAAATTGCCTATTTTTATATTGGAAGCAGGAGAAGGATATTGAGCGATATGTTTACTAATAAGAGCCGACCCTTTTACAAAAGCGCTTTTCTTTACACTTTGAAGGAGATCCCGAAAAAAGATTTTCTCTCTTATATCGGGAAAAGGTTCAAGGATACCGGGAAGGTATGCCCTATAGAAGTGGCAGAGAAAATATACGATACAGTCAGAGGATATCCTTATTATGTTCAGAAGCTTTCTTCAATAGCGTGGGATATCACAAAAAAAGAATGCAGTGAAAAGACCTTCGAAGAGGCATACGGCATTCTGCTTGACATCGAAAGTATGGATTTTGAGGGCATCTGGAGCGGAATGACACTGATCCAGAAGTCCCTTCTGAAAGCCATTGCCGGGGACCCCACTTCCTCACCTTATTCGCGGGAATTCCTGGAAAGACACAGGCTCTCCATAGGAGGAACCCAGAAGGCGATGCAAGTCCTATTCTCCAGGGACCTGATCGAGAAAGATCCAGACGGAAGGTATCGGCTCACTGATCCTGTGCTGGGAGCATGGCTAAGTAGGTAAATTATGTTCTTAAGAACGGCTTCTTTGCTCTGTGCATCTGTCTTATAATTCTAAAGAACGTTGTTCACCGACACTAACACTGCTTTTAGAAATTACTGACACTGAACACTACACCGTCTCTTGAACACCCAGCAAAAAATGTTAAATAAATTCTCTTGACAAATAGGGTTTTATTTAAGCATATTGCCAGAGGAAGGAATTGGATTTTTAAATAAGATTCTGTTATCTCCGGTTATGGAGTGACGTGGAAGGTTCTTTAATAAAATATGCGCCGTTCAGTTTTAAAATAACCCCAAAAGAGCCTCTCATACTTCCTGCCTATAAAGGCTCGACTCTCAGGGGAGGCTTCGGATATGCCTTTAAGCGTGTAGTCTGTGCCATAAAAGATAAAGAGTGCCCGGATTGTCTGCTTAAAGAAAAATGCATCTATTCATACGTGTTTGAGACCCCTCCTCCCTCAGATACAAAAATAATGCGGAAATATAAATCAGCACCACATCCTTTGATTATCGAACCGCCTCCTGAAAAGAGAAGAGGATATAAACCCGGCGATGAGATTAATTTCGGTCTTACATTAATAGGAAGAGCGATTGATTACCTTCCCTATTTTATTTACACCTTCGATGAACTTGGAAGGATAGGAATCGGGAAAGGCAAAGCCAGATACGAATTACAAAGTGTGAATTGCAATGGAAAGACAATCTATGATTTTGAAAGTAAAACCCTTAAGCCATTTATAGTTTCATCTGTTTTAATTCCCCCTTGGTAAGGGGGGATGAAGAGGGGTCAGAAAATAACCCTCCTTTAGCGAAATTATAACGTTCAGCCCCCCCTTTGGCAAACCAAATATCAGCCCCCACTTTGGAAAAGGGGGGCGGGGGGGGATTTTTCAATAAACAATTAACCCTCAACTTTCTCACCCCTACCCGAATCATCTTTGACAGCCACCTCACCCTCGACCTCGAATTCCATATCCTTATAAGAAACCTTCTCAGAAGACTTTCCCTCCTTTATTATTTCCACTGCAACGGCGATCCCTCTGAATGGGATTTCAAGGGGATCATTGAACAGGCCAAAGAAATTAAGGTTAAAGAAAAGAATTTAAGGTGGTATGACTGGGAGAGATATTCCGGCAGGCAGGAGACGAGGATCAAGATGGGAGGATTTGTGGGAGAGATAACCTTTGAAGGCGATATTGAGCCGTTTATGCAAATAATCAAGGCCGGTGAGATATTGCATGTAGGCAAAGGGACAGGGTTTGGACTGGGGAAGTATGAGATTTTATAACCCCACCCGGCCTCCCCTTATGTTAAGAGGAGGAGTATACTTCCCCCTCTTAAGTTAAGAGGGGGTTAGGGGGAGTTACTTTCTTATTATTGTTTCTCTTGAGCGGGGCATTACAGGGGAAATAGGGATAGAGTAAGATGTCATGGGTAAACAGTAAGGCCAAGGCTTCTGAAGTCCCTGTCAAAAGACAGGCAGGGGATATTTTTGAGAATATGGGTAACTACAACATAAGAGACGGCATCACAAAAAGAAATCCGTTTGTCTATGGAAATTTTTTTGAATATCTCTTCTGCAGATATCCTGATGGAATCATCATAGCGGACTATGAAAAGAGACGGCTTTATTATTTCCAGGAACTGCACAGCCAGTTTATAACTGGCCCTGTATCTCAGAAGCGTTACCGTCTCGCTGATGACATCCCAGGTGGTGCAGAGCGTAACAGCATTATCTCTGCAGTCTTGGAGGAGGCTTTCGGCCTTTTCATAATTTGAGTCTTCAGGGCATAATGATGCAAAAAAGAAGGATGTGTCGCAAAAGGCTTTATTCCCGAGGAGGTTCAATCGCCGCCCTCGGCTACATAAAGGTGTTCCTTTATGTTCTCAGAAACAGGCACTCTGTATCTTTTTCCTTTCCCCCTTGTCTTCTTCCTTAGTTCAAGGAGTTTGGCAGCTGCTTCACCCGGCTTGACCATGGGAGGTTTTTTTATTTCAGCAACTACCTCATTATGCACTGTTATCTGATAAACAGTCTCAGGAAAGCGTTTGAGGGACTTTATAAGAGAAGGCAAAGTTTTTCTTGCCTCAGATATGGAAATAACCGTCTTCATTTGCATAACCTCACATTAAATTGTATTGTTTGTACATTATTGTACATTAAATTAATAAAAGTTGAGAAGAAGAATCTTAAGTGATATGATTGACGGAGATATTCCGGCAGGCAGGAGAAGAGGGTCAAGATGGGAGGGTTTGTAGGGGACATAACCTTTGAAGGCAATATCGAGCCGTTTGTGTTTCCACTAACACCTGTCACTGAAACCTTTACACTGTCTTTTCAATATACGTGTTTTCTGTGCTTTACAGTGAGGATATAGACAATATGTTTTACAGTATCAATTTCATAGACAATGCGAT
Organism: Thermodesulfovibrionia bacterium; assembly: GCA_041478735.1. Lineage (GTDB taxonomy): Bacteria > Nitrospirota > Thermodesulfovibrionia > Thermodesulfovibrionales > SM23-35 > JBGOWS01. Next base: position 3,898 of record JBGOWS010000092.1, read on the forward strand.
AATTGCCAACACTGAGGGAGAACTCTCCTTTATGATTACCGACGAGGGGCTTGCCTTCCTTCGGATTTTCAGAGAGAGATTCGATTTTGGTAAGGATTCTCATAAAGAGCTTCCGGTCGGATTTATGGAGAGACTCAAGATCGGATTCAGCCTCCTTCGCAAGCTCGATACCATGGGTCATTTAATTTTCAGCCTTGACTTAAAATCCCTGAGGGTTATGGTTTTGCCTTTTCTGACCTGTTCCTTTGCCCTTGCTATGGATTCCTTTTCTTCTTTGCAGGAGAGTATGTCAAGCGTCTCCATGAGACCTTCGAATTCATCAGAACTGATAATAACTGTTTTCTCCACTCCGTTTTTTGTGATTGTGAAACGGTCATATTTTTCGTCAACATCTTTTATGATCGCAGACAGGCTCTTCTTGGCCTCTGCAAGCGGAATCGTCTTTGTCATTGCAATCCTCCGTATTTCTGTCATTCCGCACTTGATGCGGAATCCAGTATTTTTTGTAGTGACTATAATTATAGTCTATTTTATTCTATGACAATCAACTGGGGAAAAGGACAGTAAATTATGAGTGATTTCGATCAGAAGGAATACAATTCGGTGGTCTTGGCGGCGCTGCTGCATGATGTGGGAAAATTTTTGCATAGGATTACAGGAATTGAAGAGTTTAAAGGAACCCATGCGCGTCTTGGAGCTGATTTCGTTACCGGCAAAAATGAATTTAGTGAAAATGGAAAGCACAAAGAATTAAACTTTTTCTCCAAGCAAATTCGAGATGAGTGGGTTTACAAGGACAGGCTTGAAGAATCTATAATAAAGCATCATAGCGGAAAAGAAACGTGGGGCTGGATAGTTCATAAGGCTGACAGCTATTCAACAAAGGAACGCTTTGAAGAAGGTGAAGGAGTTACAACTTATCCTCCTAAAGGACGCATTATTCCGCTAAAATAGGTTTTTTCATCGATTGATCTTGGCAAAGTCAAACCATCTGAAAGATTTGGATATGATGCGACATTGCTCGATTCATTTAAAGCCTTCCCGATAAAAAAGAAAAAGGAATTAATTGAAGGAGAAACAGCAGAATTATTTAAAGGATTTATTAGTGAACTTCAGCAGATTGATCTCAAAGAACCGACATTCGATAAATTTTTTAACACGCTGCATTCAATTTTTGAGAAATATTTCTGGTCTCTACCCTGCCATACCCATCCCGAGATAGCCGATGTTTCGATTTTTGATCATTTAAAAACGTCATCTGCCATTGCTGCATGTTTATATCAATATCACAGTTTCAATAACATATTAAAAGTGAAGTATATAAAGAAGGATGACGAAAAGAAATTCTTGCTTGTAGGCGGAGACTTATCCGGTATCCAGAAATATATATATATCAAATTTCGTCAATTACGGGAGAAGGTGGAGTCGCTAAACGTCTACGGGCAAGGTCATTTTATGTGTCTGCTCTCGTAGAAGTGATAATCACTAAAATTTTAAGGGAATTAAATCTGCCCGTTAGCTGCAATTTAATATCGGCTGGTGGTAAATTCGTAATCCTTGCCCCGAATCTTGATGACTTAAAAGATAAGTTATCAATCATATACAAAGAGATTTCCGACTGGCTCTTAGAGGAGTTTTCCGGCGAATTGTCTCTTATCATGGATTGGAGAACAGCGATACAGGGCGACGATTTTTACAAAAAGACCGGTAAAGAGAGTTTGGATGAAGAAGAAAATGAAGAGGAAGGCGAGGCTGAGAACCCTCGCAAATGTAATTTCAAGGACAGAGTTGATGAAATGTACAATGCTATTGAAAAGTCTAAGGTTCGGAAGTTTGAAACTTCTCTGCTCGAAAGCACAGGATGGAAAGAAAATAATTTCGTAAGAACTGCTCAATATGCTCCATATGGCGAAGGCGCAGGTGACTGTCGCTCATGCAATAAATTCCCTGCTGAACATGCAGACCCACACGATTCCCAAAAAAGTGAAATCATATTATGCAGGAAATGCACGATTGACAAGGTAATTGGTAGGAAATTACTTGATGCCGTATACCTTGCCATTGGCAGAGATGAGAGAGGTGAGCGCAAAAAGAACTTAGACAAAACTAAACCTCTCACCTGGGATTGCTTTTTCTTTCTTAACGACAACTATTTTATCCAGCCACTAATAAATTATAGCTGGGATAACGATTATTTGGTGGTGCAGAGACTTAGAGATCATGGGGTCGATAAAGAGTCGTTGAAACTCGGGACAGTGCACCGGTTTCTATCCAATTATACACCTTCTCTTGAAACTTGTTCAGCTGGCAATTCATTATGCTTAGTGTGTAAAGAAGCACGACCATGTGAACAAATTGAGATGATGAAAAACAAAAGAGATGAGAAGAACCTTTATACGTTCAGTTGTATAGCGGCTGCTTCATCCGAACAAACAGAAAATGAACGTGAGTATCGAGGCAGTCAATTAATGGGTGTATTGAAAGCAGACGTTGATAACCTTGGACTCATTTTCAGCGAAGGTCTTGAAAATATGTTGACGATTTCCAGATATTTAACCATGTCACGAATGATAGATTTGTTTTTCTCCGGTTGGATGTACAGAATTTTAAAAGAGGATAAAAGTTTCAAGGAAATATATACGGTATATTCAGGCGGAGATGATTTGGTTCTCGTTGGGCCTTGGGAAAAAACAATATTATTTGCAAAAAGGTTAAATGAAGAATTCAGACGGTTTACGTGTAACAATGATAATATTACTCTGTCTGCCGGGATGGCAGTAGTACAACCCAAGTTCCCGATCTCCGCCGCAATTGAATTGGCTGACCAAAATCTGGAAGCATCCAAATTATCCGGTAAAGACAGCATAACCCTTTTTGACACTACTGTTAAGTGGTCTGCTTTAGGTGGATTGATTGATTTCAAAGATATTCTGAATAAAGGTCATCATGACTTTGACGACATATTGACTACAAGATTCATACATAAATTGCTTACCTATCATAAGATGTATTTGGATTTCAAAAAAGGTGATGTTACCAAACTTATTTTCCACTCTCGTATGAACTTTGATTTATGTAAGAAGAAATCTTGAGGAAAGATTGGAAAAGAAAGAGGATGGAGAATCAAAGAACTGGTTTAAGGACAACGTCTTAAAAGTGACACAGAGACTCTACCAGGCTCCAACAGATGACTTGCTCATGCAGAATCTTAAAATTCCAGTGTTTTGGACTTTATATAAAAATAGAGAATATAAAAAACGAGGAACTATATGAGTATTCAGGTAAACAATTTTTTAGACACTGATGAGAATATAAGACCTGATTTGTTGGATAAAGAAGCTATGGAAATTGCAAAAGAATTCACAGTGAAAAAACTTTCTACCCATCAAGTAAGAAAATTTTTCGATGAAGTTAAGCATTATAAAGCAAGAATTGATAAAGGGGAGAGTTTTAAAAAGATATTTCCACTAATTGTAATGTTGAAGTCGAAAGCGAAGTATGCAGCAACGAAAAAAAGTGAGATGTTTATTTTTTATGACTTTATTAATCAGAGTATTGAGAAAATAAGATCAGAGGATGAGGAAAAACAAAAAAAGAAGTTTAATGCTTTTTGTCTTTTTTTTGAAGCAGTATATGGATTTGCAAACCTAAAAAAGTAGAAAGGGGATAGATAAATGGAATTCTTACGATATAAAACGCTTAAGGGGAAAATAAGACTTCTTTCAGGACTTCATATAGGAG
>JBGOWS010000225.1:0-4018 GCA_041478735.1 Thermodesulfovibrionia bacterium
AGATTAAGAAATCTTATTTCAATGATTGAAAATGCCGAATCTATACGTAAAATACCTCATATAAAGAAAATTGAAGGTTATGACTTATTTTACCGGATAAAAATTGGTGACTATCGATTAGGCATGGAAGCACTTTCTGATAAAGAAGTAGTTCTCATAAGATTTTTACATAGAAAAGAGATTTACAGATACTTTCCGAGAAGACGATAAGAAATCAGAGTTATGACCAAACCATATCTGGTCAACTAGACAAACAAGAAAAACTATAGAAACCAGATAACCCAGATTGTCCTATGTCAAGGGCAGACCCCGAAAGATCTTTCATTTGTCTGGCATATTTATCTCAGTGACCTCTGTGTTCTCTGTGGCTTCAATAATAAAAGAAAAAATATCAGCGCTAATCAGCGAAATCTGTGGCTGGATACTAAAAGGAGGTTTCTTGAACATCCCTCTTGTTGACCTAAAGAGCCAGTATGAGAGTATAAAGGAAGAGATAGATAGCGTAATCTCTGACGTCATCTCACAATCTGCGTTTATCGGTGGTCCGTATGTTAAGTCTTTTGAGTCAGCCTTCGCAGAGTATTGTAATGTTAAACACTGCATCGGGGTAGGTAATGGGACGGACGCCCTTTTTATTGCATTAAAAGCCTTTGGCATCGGTAGAGGAGACGAGGTAATCACTGTTGCAAACAGCTTCATCGCAACATCAGAAGCTATCACAATGACAGGTGCAAAGGTTGTCTTCGTGGATATTGACCCCCGAACTTATAACATGGACCCCAACAAACTCGAAGATTATCTAAAGAAACGCTTTACGCCTGACGCCTCACGCCTAACGCCACAGCCGAAGGCTGTGATTCCTGTCCATCTCTATGGGCAACCAGCGGATATGGACTCAATTTTGGATATAGCAAAGAAATACAATCTGAAGGTAGTAGAGGATGCTGCTCAGGCTCACGGTGCCGTTTACAAAGGTCGCCAAATTGGATCAATCGGAGATATGGCCTGTTTTAGCTTTTATCCTGGGAAAAATTTAGGAGCATATGGGGATGCCGGGGCTATTGTGACAAATGATGACGAATTAGCCTTAAAAGCAAGAATGTTTGCCAACCATGGAAGAATTGGAAAATATGACCACGAGATCGAGGGAGTCAACAGCCGGCTGGATGGTCTGCAGGCTGCTATACTCAACGTTAAATTGAAACATCTTCCCCAGTGGACAGATAGCCGAAGGGAAAACGCTTATCTTTATAATCAGTATCTGAAAGATACTGATTTAATCACTCCGGTTGAGATAGATGATGTTAAGGCTGTCTATCACCTATATGTTGTAAGGGTAAAAAAAGAATTGCGTCAGAAACTCCAGGATTATTTGAAGTCAAAAGGCATCTCAACCGGAATACATTATCCGATAGCCCTCCCAAATCTGAAAGCTTATTCATACTTGAATCATAACGGGAACGATTTCCCGGAAGCAAAGAAAGCATCTCAAGAGATACTTTCTTTGCCAATGTATCCAGAATTGCAAGAATCACAAATAGAATACATTGCAAAAGAAATTAAAGAATTCGGCCTTAGAAACAGGATTTAACTGGGTTTGCGACAAAATATGAGTAGCCCAATTATTATGTCCAAAACGTACGCTTCAACTTAAATCCCCCCTGACCCCTTGACCCAACTTTTTGGTATAATGAATTCAAGAGACTTCATTAAAGGAGGTGAAGGTAATGGGCATAGACGTGGGTGAGAAGGTAAGGGATTTGTAGAAGGAATTTATGCTATATTTTCTAATGTTAAAAATGGGCAAGAGGTTCTAAAATGGCAAAATTGGCTATTCGTGACAGGGTGATGGAGGAAATTAAACTTATCCCAGAACATAAATTATCAGAGATTTACAATTTTATTCATTATTTCAGGATCGGCTTGCAAGGATCCAAAGGAAATTTAGAGCAGATCATGAAATTTGCTGGTTGCTGGAAAGATATGTCTGAGGATGCATTTAATGACCTCTTAAGAGAAATCAGCAAACGCAGAAAACAGGCTTTTTCACAAAGGCGAAGTGGTGAAGCCAGTACTGGTTGATACTGATATTCTGTCCATGTTTTTCAGAAACTATCCTAATGTTGTTTCTCATTTCAGAAAATATCTTGTGCACCACGATAAAATAAACCTGAGCATCATTACATACTATGAAATCCTTAGCGGCTTAAAACACAAGGATGCTTCAAAGCAACTGGATATGTTCCTGGAGTTTGTAAAACATAATTCTATACTTCCTCTGACAGAGGAATCTGTAACAATTTCATCTGATTTATATGCCGGATTGAGAAAATCAGGAAAGCCAATTGATGATATAGATATTCTTATTGCGGGTATTGCCTTATCTAATAATCTTGCCCTTGTGACTAATAATGAAGAACATTTTAAAAATGTTAAGAATTTAAAAATTCTGAATTGGAGCACAAAGGCAGCAACTTTAGCCAACACCGGTTAAAAGGTTGACATCCAAATGCTACAGAGAATACGAAAATGACAAAGGACTGGGATTCATTATCCAATTGTGCTACCAAATCTGAAAGCTTATTCATACCTGAATCACAATGGAAACGCTTTCCCCGAAGCCACAAAAACCTCTCAGAAGATACTGTCTTTGCCAATGTATCCGGAGCTTGAGGTTGGACAGATTGAGTTTATTGCAAATGAGATCAAGGAATTCAGCATTAGAAATAGAGTCATAATTTAATCTTACTGTTACATAAAACAAAGGCATGAGTGCCGAAAAAGCCTTATAAATCGGCAGGATTTAATCTGAATACGCATAAATGCAGAATTTAACCAAATAGGAGATAAATAGGAAGATTTTCTTAGTTGTTAATAATGTCAAACAAACATGTAGAATATGTTATAAGAATAGGCCCTTCTGATAGATACAGACATCTCCATATTTCAGAAAAAGGGAAGATTGTCTATTTCAGGGTTCAATATGAGACAAAGATTAACAATTTATGGTATCCTGTAGCGAGATATGATACGGCTCATGGTTTTGCTCATAGAGATATTCTGAATATTAAAGGCAATGTCAAGAAGACACCATTATTCAATCAAGATTTTAATGATGCTTTGACTTTTGCTGAAAATGATCTCAAGGCTAATTGGGAATCTTATAAAAAGAGATTTCTGGAGGAAGGTAATGAATAAAGAGAAAGAGATGATAGAACGTAATATTGAACTAAGTGCTGAATTTAGCCGCTACCTTTTTGAGCATCCTGAAATTGAGGAGAAAATCCCTGTAGATTCTGAAATCATATTCTTGCCGGAATATGATCAGGAATTAAAGTCATTTAACATGAAACTGGGAAAAGATTTAGAAACCGAAGGCACTAAAGTATTCTATGTAATAATCAAAAATATGCTTCCAAAGACCCTGTCAAGGATAGGAAAAATCGAGTTGCGGTCTGTTGCCTAACCTGCCTGAACTCTCATTTAGATGTATTAAATATTTCCCCGAAGCCACAAATGTCTCTCAGGAAATACTGTCATTGCCGATGTATCCGGAGCTTAAAAAGGATCAGAAAGTCTCTTATCAAAGCAAGCTCAAAACTTGAGGTAATGCCGCGATGTGGTTGCATCGTGATAGAGTTTGAAACTTATGAATTTAGAGAAGTCATTTACAAAAATTACAGGAATAGGAGTTATAGAGACGATTCCTGTGACCTTATCGATAATATCGAGACAAATATGATGGAAAACAGAACCGTCCCCTCATTTACTCATTTATTTACTATGTCTTATGGTAGAATATTTCAGAGCTTGCTCGTTACATCGTGAATCTTGGCTCAGGAGGATAGGCCAATGAATACTGTTACGATAAAAAGTAATGAACTAAGGAAGATAATGCATGAAACATTTATTGATGTTTTAACCGAAAGAAAGGATTTAATCGAAAATGCAGTCATAGAGGCAATCGAGGATATCGGACTGGGTATAGCAATGGAAGAGGGTCGAACCGGGGAATATA
>JBGOWS010000083.1:0-8140 GCA_041478735.1 Thermodesulfovibrionia bacterium
AAGTCTATTTTACCCCCCACCCTTACCCTCTCCCACAAAGGGAGAGGGTTTATTATCACGCCCCTCCCTTGATGGGAGGGGTTGGGGAGGGTGAACATTTGATACTTTTGCAAGAGCCTCAAGTTAAATAAATTTTTGAACAATGTCTGTATTATTTGGGTTTAAGACTAGACATCTCTTTCTTCGCATCACTAACCAGCTTGTTATTCGGATATTTCTCTATAAGACGTGTAAAATACTCTGAAGCCTTTTCTTTCTGGCCGAGTTTTTTATAGGACATCCCGTTATAAAACAGAACAGCAGCCTCTTCCTTATATTCTGGAAAATTTTTCAGCAACCACTCAAACCTTCCAACTGCTGAACTGTAGGAACCCTTTTTATAATAAAATTCTCCAACAAGGAATTCGTATTCGGCCATTATATTTTTGCATTTCGCGATCCTGAGATCAATAACATCTTTATACGGGTTTCGAGGGAACATCTTCTTGAGTTTTTCAAATTCTTCAAGGGCCTTTGCCGCCCAGCCATATCCCCTTTCAACATCCTCTATCTTGTTGAAATAGACCATAGCAATCTGATACTGGGCATACGGAGCGTATTGGTGGTCTGGATAAGCCTCAAGGAATTTTTGATACTCGGCAACTCCGAGTTCAGGCTCATCTTCTTTAATATAAGAATCTGCAATCCTTAGCTGGGCAAGAGGAGCAAATTTCCTGGACATATCCCTGTTTTTAACCTCAAAAAAGGCCGCCCTTGCCTGTTCATAATCTTTTTTCTCTATTTGTTCATTGGCCTTTGCAAAGGCTTTTTCAGGATCAAATGTCTCTGGAGGCTTAATCGCTGGTTTAGCTGAACAGGAGGCCATTAAAAGAATCAATAACAATAGAACCAAATCAAATTTTCTTGGTATTTTCATTGCCGTCTATTATAGCATGCAAAAGGAATACTTTCATAACTCGTATAAAAAAATATTATTTTAAAGCCAAGGGAAGGAGTTTACTCATCAGTTGCAAAACTTTTTTACAAATGCCGAGGCTGATGCGATGAAAATGGCTTGTAGCGACACCTTACAGCCCATTAAAGTAGCCAGCCAACCTTTATCGAAAAGACACAACACCCCCCTTAATCCCCCCTTATTAAGGGGGGACTCAAGGGGGGTGTTGTCATGTGTATATAAATTAAAATCTCGTCGCATTACAAGACTTTTCAGCGTGGCTGCTTCGGCATTTATGCAACATTTAGGTTTACAATGCCTTGCCAAAGAAACATTCGAGATGGTATTCTTAGTTTGTGAATCTTTCATTCTTCCAGAAACCGAGCAGGTATATAAACAGTGAGGTCAACTCAATTTACAAGGAAGCACCTGTAAAGGTTGCTCTCGCATTCCCTGATGTATATGAGATCGGGATGTCCCATCTCGGGCTCAAGATTCTTTATAAGATAATAAATGACCTTCCTTTCGCGTCTGCAGAGAGGGTATTTTCTCCATGGCTTGACCTCGAGGCTGAAATGAAGACAAAAGGAATGCTCCTTTCATCTTTAGAATCACATCTTCCGCTAAGGGATTTTGATATCGTTGGCTTCAGCCTACAGTACGAACTTTCGTATACAACTTTCCTTAATATGCTTTATCTTGGCGGAATACCTCTGAGGTCTGAAGAAAGGAATAATTCATCGTCTGCTCGTCGATATCCACTCGTTATTGCCGGTGGACCTTGTACTGTTAACCCATTACCTATGTCTCCATTTATTGACGCATTTTTAATTGGAGATGGCGAAGAGGCAATAAAGGATATTCTGGATGCATTCTCTAAATGGAAAATAGAAGGAGATGGCAAAAGGGAAACCCTTCTTCGTTCTCTTTCCAAGATTGAGGGTATGTATGTGCCTTCCGTTCATAGTTCGGGGTTCGGGGTTCAAAGTTCGATAGTTACCCCCCCTTCTCCCCCCCTTACCAAGGGGGGGAATGGGGGGGTTAAGAGACGCTTTATAGAATCCCTCGATAACGCCCCTTATCCGGATAATCCGATTGTTCCGTATACCTCTATCGTTCATGACAGGGTAAACATCGAGGTATCTAGGGGATGCCCAATGGGCTGCAGATTCTGCCAGGCAGGTATGACACACAGGCCAGTCCGTGAAAGAAGTCCCGAAAAGGTTATGGAGCTGACGGAAAACTCCCTGAGAAATACCGGCTACGAAGAGGTGTCATTTACATCCCTTAGCGCTGGAGACTACAGCTGCCTTTTGCAGATTACAAGAGAATTTAATAAAAGATTTGCAAAAAATAAGATTGCCCTTTCGCTTCCATCTCTGAGGGTAGCATCTATAAACCACGCCCTTCTTAAAGAAATACGTACTGTCAGGAAGACCGGCTTTACGATTGCACCTGAGGCAGGAACTGACAGGCTCAGACGGGTAATCAATAAAGACTTTAAAGAAGAGGACTTTGAACAGGCTCTCAAGATATTATTCGAAGAAGGCTGGCATAATCTCAAACTATATTTCATGATAGGTCTCCCAACAGAGACCGGAGAAGATATAGAAGCAATTCCTAAAATGGCTATGCAGGCACTTAAAATAGCTAAGCGATATACAAAAAGGTTTGTCAATATAAACATAGGTGTTTCCCCCTTCGTTCCAAAACCACATACACCTTTTCAGTGGTATGGACAGAACCCTTCCGTGGAGCTTAAAAAGAAAAAGGACTACATTAAAGATGCGCTGACAAAAAAGGGTTTTAAGATTAAAGGACATGATGTTGAGATGAGCCTTCTCGAAGCTGCCTTCTCACGCGGTGACGAAAGACTCGCCCAACTTATTGAAAAGGCATGGTCCCTTGGATGCAGGCTGGATGGATGGTCAGAGGTCTTCGATTTCGAGAAATGGAAAATGGCGATGGACCTTACAGGTATAGATGTGGTAGATTTTGCAAAAAAGACTTTTGAAAATTCAGATGTGCTTCCATGGGAGAAAATAGATATCGGGGTAACAAAAGAATTCCTATGGAAAGAATACCAGAAGGCATTATCCGGGGATATAACAGCTGATTGCAGAAAGATCTGCCACCATTGCGGACTGGGATGCCATGAGAGCACTGTGAAGTTAGGAAGATGTGAAGATAGGAAGATAAGCGATAAGGACTCGAAAACAACTTCTCATCTTCTCAACTTCTCATCTTCTCAACTTCATAAAATGCATCGATTCAACCCTGTAAAAATAAGGGTTGAATTTTCCAAAACAGGCAGATTGAAATATCTCTCGCACCTCGAACTTGTTACTCTCTTGCAAAGGGCAATGAGGAAGGCAGGGGTTCCTTTAGTTTACTCGGAGGGTTTTCATCCGTCTCCAAACATAGCCTTTGGCCCTCCACTCGGTGTAGGAATCAGTGGTCTGAGTGAATATTTTGACATGGAAATAATTCCACCATTTGATTTAGTTATAAACAGCAGGAAGCTAAATGATATCCTCCCCGATGGAATCTATATAAAGGATATGGCAGCTATACCAGCGAATACAAAATCTCTAAGTAGCTTTATAACAAGATATGAATATGAGATAAAATATAAGGATTTATCTGGCGCCTACAGGTTTTTATCAGAAAAAGATATAAATATACAAAGGGAGAAACATACTATAAATCTCCGGCCTATGGTGGAAGAAGCGAGATTAACGAATGAAGATACAATGACCTTAATAGTGGTAGACCAGGAAAAGATAAAGGTTAGGTTAGGGGAACTTCTTCCTCTAATCTTTAATACCCCTTTAGACAGATTAAACATTGTCAGGGTAGCCCTTTATGGATGGAATGACGGTTGGGTAAGACCCTTTGATAAATACAAAATGCAAATACCAGATAGTAAAAGTGTCGGCGACACTTTTACAAGACCGCTGTGTAAATAACTACGCGCTGTCGATATTATTTCTATCGACACTGAAGTAAAGGTTTAACGGAATTTATAATGGATAGTGAAATACTCATCAATGTAACAAGCGATGAAATAAGGGTTGGCCTTCTCGAAGGAGGTCAGGTAGTTGAATTCTATGTTGAGAGAAAACGTGATGAAAGCCTTGTTGGAAACATTTACAAAGGCAAGGTTGTAAAAATCCTTCCCGGTATGCAGTCTGCTTTTGTTGATATAGGGCTTGAAAAGGCAGCATTCTTGTATGTTACTGATATCCACGCAGGTATGGAAGATTTTACACCTTTTCTCGAGGAAGAAGATAAGGGTAATTCTTTTGAACTGTTTTCAAGAAGGGGAAGGCCGGATCTTACCATTGAGGAATTAATCCAGGAAGGACAGGAAATACTCGTTCAGGTATCAAAGGATCCTATCGGGAGCAAGGGCGCAAGGGCCACTTCGTATATAACAATACCCGGCAGATACCTTGTGCTTATGCCAAATGTCGAGCACATAGGTATATCAAGGAGGATACCTGACGAGACAGAACGGACAAGGCTCAGAACAATAGTCGAAGATATTAAACCACAGGGTTACGGACTGATTATAAGGACAGCAAGTGAAGGTTCTATTGAAAAAGACCTTAAAAAAGACCTCGAGTTTGTTCTTCTCTTATGGGAAAACATTCAAAAGAAAAAGGATAAAGTATCTGCACCTTCTTTGCTTTACAGCGATCTTGACCTTGTCTTCAGAAGTGTACGGGATCTCATGATCCAGGATGTCAAAAGACTTGTTATAGACTCTGTGGAAGAGTATGAACAGATTAAGGATTTCGTCAGGGCATACTTTGAGAATCTCCTGGGGAAAATAGAATTATATGAGGGTACCGAGCCAATATTTGAGGCGTTTGGAATCGAACTTGACATATCGAGGGCTCTTGGAAGAAGAGTCTGGTTGAAATCCGGGGGTTACATAGTTATTGACCAGACAGAGGCGATGATGGTCATAGATGTAAATACCGGTAAGTTTGTCGGCAAAGAGGAATTCGAAGACACAATACTCAAAACTAATCTCGAGGCAGTGAAGGAAATAGCTTACCAGATAAGGCTCAGGAATCTCGGCGGGATCATAATAGTAGATTTTATAGATATGGAAAAATATGAAAATAGAGAGAAGGTATTCAATGCATTTGTTGAGGCAATGAAAAAAGACAAGGCAAAAAATACAATATCCCATATCTCAGAACTTGGGCTTATCCAGATGACAAGGAAACGTGTCAGGGAGAGCCTCGGCAGAACATTATGCGAATCCTGCCCATACTGTGAGGGCAAGGGATTCGTTAAGTCACCCCGGACTCTGTGTTATGAGATATTCAGGAAGATAAAAAAGCTTGCTAACCACGGTGGAGAAAGGATTATTGTTACAGCCCATCCTTCTGTCGCAGAGGTTCTCTCTGATGAAGAGAGCGCAGGGGTTGAGGATATAGAAAACATGTATAATGTAAAGATAACTATAAAGGAAAGCCGCAACCTTCATCAGGAAAATTATGAGGTCACAGTGCTGTAAAAGACCAGTTACAAGTTACGAGTTATTAGTTATCAGTATACCTTACAGTTGCATAATTTTTGATGTGGAACGTCTGCAAATGCCTGACAAGAGTGCATTTGAATCCGATTATAATTGTGCAGTTAAAGTTCACCAAAAGTTAACTCCTTGCCGTCATTCTCCGGCTTGACCCCCGTATCAAGTACGGGACAGGCTCCGAATCCAGTTCTTTCCTCTGGATTGCCCGATCAAGCATGCCCTCGACTGCGATCGGGGGTCGGGCAATGACGATTGGTGGATAAGAATTTTATGCAACGTTTAGGTATAGTAACAATATAAAACATAAGGCAGGGATAGTCCTACCTCCTAAATACCAATGGAAAATAATAAGTTAAAAAAACTCATAGAAATCCTCAAAGATATGCAGAGTGCTGTTCTTGCCTATTCAGGAGGTGTAGACAGCACGTTTCTCCTAAAGGCAATGCAGCTTTCAGACATAAGGGCTCTTGCTGTGACAGCAGTTTCAGAAATAACTCCTTATAATGACTTGCTAATCGCAAAAGAGCTGGCAGAAGAAATCGGTATAGAGCACAGGATTATAAACTCAGAAGAGCTCTTGATAGAGGAATTTGTAAATAATTCGCCCGAGAGATGTTTCTTTTGTAAAAATGAAAGGTTCAAGAAAATTACAGATATCGCCTTAGCAGAAAAATACATGTTCATACTCGACGGCAGTAATGTAGACGATACCCTGGATTACAGACCTGGCAGAAAAGCTGCGACAAAATACAATATAAGGAGTCCCTTGATAGAAGCAGGGCTCTCAAAAATGGAGATCAGAGAATTTTCAAAGCAACTTGGCCTTTCAACCTGGGACAAACCGTCCTCCCCTTGTCTTTCCACGAGGTTTCCATACGGCCAGAGGATAACAAAGAAGGCTTTAAAAAAGGTAGAAAGGGCGGAAGACCTCCTCAGAACCCTCGGATTCTATAAAGTACGAGTAAGAGACCATGGCAGTATCGCAAGGATAGAAGTTGAAGAAGATAAAATAGGGTTATTGTTGATCCCTGAAAAAAGAAAGATTATTTCCGAAAAATTAAAATCCCTCGGTTATGAATTTGTATCTCTCGACCTTGATGGCTATAAAAGCGGGAGTTTGAACAGGGTTTTAAAGGATAGCCACACTCTTTAGATGGAAAGCTCTCGCTATCTAAGCGAACTCTCAAAATGTGTGCGTTGCGGAAGCTGCAAGGCATTTTGCCCGCCTTATGATGAAGACTCTACAGAGGCGATGGGTGCCAGGGGAAAGCTTGCACTCCTGTGGGGACTTTCTTCAGGACAGCTTAATCCATCTCCGCTTTTAAATGACCGGATTTTCAGTTGCATGTTATGCGGTGCATGCTCAGGGCTATGTCCAATTGGAATCGATATCAAAGAGATCATATATCATGGAAGAAACCTTCTTAAAAAAACAGACAAAAAGAGAAGGTTTCTCCGTTTACTTACAAGGTTTTCTACAAAAAGGCCTGGACTGAGTTTCAGGCTTCTGAGCATAACCCAGCATATTTTATTTCCTTACCTGCTGAAAAAGGGGATTCTCCCTTTTAAACCCGTGCTGCCTGAACGTCACCTGAAAAACAGACTTCAGGTCTATACAGTTTCTAAAAAGAAAGGTAGAGTTGCAGTTTTTACAGGGTGTACTATTAATTTTCTTTATCCACATTTAGGGGAATCACTTATTAATGTACTGCATAGACTTGGGTATGAGGTAATCCTTCCAATGGGTGAGGTGTGCTGTGGTGCACCCTTAAGAACTCTCGGACTTGAAAAAGAAGCCTTAAAACTTGCAAGAAAAAATCTAAGGATATTCAGCAGGCTGAATGTTGAGGCTATACTGAGCCTCTGTCCAACATGCACACTTACTATTAAGGCAGAGTACCCAAAGCTTATAGGTAAAGGGATAGTTAATGCAGTAGATATATCAAGTTTTTTTGTTAATAAATTAGACCACTCTCAATTCTCGCTTCTATCTTCCAACCTAAAAAGCGCTATCTATCATGACCCATGCCATCTTAAATATGGACTGGGTATTGAGAGAGAGCCGAGGGAGATTATAAGAAATATAGGGGTAGATCTGATTGAAACTGGAGGAAATAGATGCTGTGGTTTTGCAGGTATTTTCAGTTTATCTTACAGAGAACTTTCGCAAAGGCTTCTTAACAATTGCATCCGGGACTACATAAAGACAGAGCCGGAGATGATTATTACCGGATGCCCGGGATGTATGATTCAGTTAACAAAAGCGGTTAAGAATAAGCCTGTGTTACATTTAATTGAGGTATTAGAGGAAGCAATGCTTCAGCGAGCCTGAACTTTCAAAAAAGGGCTATTTGATACTCAATATTTCCTTCATTTCATATGATTTTAAATAGTTTTTTTGGGCTATCCGCTTGAGTCCTGTACCCACAATATGCGGTATATGAAATTGTGGAATTCTACTAATTGAACACATTGTATGAAATGAACAGGAGTAAACCGTATAGCCCAATTGTTTTTTATGGCGCCGGACGATTTTTTATACCTTCAGCAATGGGTTTCTTTGACGGTGACCCGAAATGGAAAGGTATAACGGTGAAGGCGAAGAGCATCACGGAGAAAAACTGCCGGCCGCCGTTATTGAAGAAATGGCTGAG
>JBGOWS010000099.1:0-7328 GCA_041478735.1 Thermodesulfovibrionia bacterium
CCTTGTCCACAAACCTTTCAGCGTGGAGAATATCGAGTACTCCCTGTCGTTCGTCGGGAGACAGAGAACGCGGAGGGCTTGGGTGCTTCTTAGGTTCCATAGAAGGTGCATGTTCCCGTGCCTGCGTGCGGTAGAATCCGGCACGGGATACCTCAAGCGCTTCACAGGCAAGCTTGATCCCAATCTCAGAGGAAAGTATTGCCGCAGCTTCCATTAGTCGGCACCTCCTTCTCCGGGCGTCGCAAGCGGGGTCCCGAGTATCTGTGATACTTTTTTTTGGACATCGATAATGATCTCCGCCTGCCTGAGGCGGTTAGTAAGACGCTCATTCTCCTTGCGAAGCTTCTCGTTTTCTGCAAGAAGAGGCTCGCTCACTGATTCCTTCCTGCCCCGCTTCCTGGGTGTTAGTCCAGACAATATACCGCGTTCCCTTTGGTGCCGCCAAGTGTTGAGGTTCGATGCATACAACCCCTCCCGCCGCAGAAGCGTTCCCAAACTACCCGGCTCAGTGCAGGCATCGGCCTGATTAAGAATACGGAGTTTGTATTCGGCTGTGAAACGCCGCCTAACGGTCTTATCCGGGACCTCCGGGTTCGGCAGTACTGCCGCCTTTCCTCGATCCAAATGCACTTCCGGTAATATCCTGCCTAAGGGAATCTTAGTCGCTCTCATGTTCCCTTCATTGCCCTGTGTCTCTTTGATGCTTTCAGCTATCATTATGTTTTCTCCTCCCCGCCCTCTACTCTAATTTATCATAGGGAAGGTGTCTCATCTATATTGACACAGAGGTTTATCCAGAGGCAATTTTCTTATCATTAGCTTATCAGCCAAACCAACCTCGATATCAAGACAGCCCCGGATATGTAATTGATGGAATGCTGGAAAGGGCAAGAGAACAGAAATATATTTTTAAAGTAATCGATGGTGGTGAGGGGACACTCTGGTATACTAATTTATCCATTCAAGAATTAATAGGCAAACTTATAAAAAGAGTTACGAATTTCTCACCTTATTTAGAAAAATACCCAAATCTTTATCTTGGTGCAACTATAGCACCTTATGAGGATATTGAGAAAACATGTTGCTGGATGAAGGATTGGTATGAGAAAAATAAAGACAGAATAGAAATAAAAACCATTCAAGACTTTATTCCCCTATTAAAATTGCTTTTCAGAACAAACGAGTACGTTTGGATATATGGTGCCGGTGCTGCAGGGCCAAACGGTGGCTATAATGAGTATGATGCAGATATTGCCAAGAAATATGACGAGGCTATCCAGAAGGCATTGGCACCACCCCCACCTACAAATGTAAGAGTTATAGCCGAATGATTCGGACCTCTCATAACCTCAACGAATATCTTAACCAATCTTTCAAAACCGTTATTTACATATACATATTTGAGACAGCCGAGACGGCTGTCCTACCCTATAAATATTGGTTTTGACATCAGTAGGACAGGCGTCTCGCCTGACAAGACCCTTTACGGGAGCCTGTCCTGAGCGAGATTCTTCAGTCGCTATCGCTCCTTCAGAATGACAGAAGGCGAAGGGTTCAGGGTGACACTTCCGGGACTTTTGCAAGAGCCTCTATTGAATGATTTCTTGTTCAATGTTTTATTATTTGGCTGATTCAATTTGCTCCTAATATGGTGGTAATTTTCTGATTCCAGTATCAAGGAGGCGTCTGACTGTTGATAACATCTTATAAACTTCAAATGGTTTTCCGATAAATTCATCTATCATCATCTTATCTTTGGTGATTACTTCATCACTATAACCTGAAACAGCGATTATTTTGATATCCGGTTTTATTGTCTTGAGATTTTGTATTAGCTCTTTACCCTGCATGAGAGGCATAATAATATCTGCTATAACAAGGTGAATATCAGCAGCAAAATTTTTAAATATATCAACCGCAGCAAGAGGATTACTTGCAGGTATAACATTATATCCATGGGTTTCTAATATATCCTTGATAAAATTCAAAACTTCTTCCTCATCGTCAACTAAAAGTATATTTTCATGTCCTGATACAGAAAAAAGTTTAGGCTTAATAGCCTTAAAAGCGACTTTATCTGAAACTGGAAGAAAAACATCAAAGGTAGAGCCTTTGTCTATTTCACTTTGTACAGTAATATATCCTTTATGATTATTGATGATTCCATAAACCGTTGCAAGCCCAAGACCAGTACCTTTGCCTTTTTCTTTTGTAGTGAAGAATGGATCAAAAATCCTGTTTATTATCTCGTTTGGGATTCCACAGCCGGTATCAGATATCGTTAATAAAACATATCGTCCAGGCATTATATAAGCCGGTATATCCAGTGTGCCTTTTCTAACCTCAATCGTACTGGTTGTGATTGTTATAAGACCACCGTCAGGCATAGCATCCTTTGCATTGACTATAAGATTCATAATGACCTGCTCAAGCTGATTGGGGTCACCTTCGATAGTAGGCATGCCTTCACTGAGATTAGTCTTTAATCCTATCCTTTTATCCAGAACACCCTCAAGGAGTTTTACAGAGTCATTAATAACATCATTCAAGTTTAATGGAAGGATCTCAAATCTCTCTCTCCGTGAAAAACTCAGTAGTTTTGAGACCAACACACCTGCTTTTCGAGCTGAACTTTCGATATTATTTACCCTCTGTTTAGACTCAGCATCCAGATCACTATATTCCTGTAATAATTCTGCATAGCCGAGTATAGCTGTAAGTAAATTGTTGAAGTTGTGGGCGATTCCTCCTGCAAGGGCTCCTATAGACTCCATCTTCTGTGATTGGATTAACTGCTCCTGAATTGCCTTCTTTTCTGTGATATCTCTATGGAATGACTGGACATATAAATCTCCACCAATGCTG
Source organism: Thermodesulfovibrionia bacterium (assembly GCA_041478735.1). GTDB lineage: Bacteria > Nitrospirota > Thermodesulfovibrionia > Thermodesulfovibrionales > SM23-35 > JBGOWS01. The sequence goes on from JBGOWS010000099.1 coordinate 2,866, forward strand.
ATGCCTTTTGAACTGACCTCGAGCAGGATATTGGTCCCATCCCGTTTATAATGCTCTGTCTCAAAAACAAGGGGTTCGCCATTTAAGATCCTTTTCAGTCTTTCTTTTTTTTCATCTTTGTTATCTTCAACCTCTAAAAGTCTAAAATGTGTGCCGATCAATGCTTCTTTATCAAAACCGTGCATTTCGCAGAACTTGTTGTTCATATTAATGATAATTCCGTTCTTATCAAGAACAACAACGCCATCGTTAGCATTGTCAAAAAGCGCCCTGAACCTTTGTTCTGATATAGTAAGCTCTTTAGTACGATCTTGGACTAATTCCTCGAGCTTGGTAGAATAAGTCTCAAGCTCATGCTTGTCTTTATCAAGCTCATACTGAAGGCTAAGCTCATTGATTAGACTTTTCTGGCTCAAAAATCTCCAGATAAGGGCAATCGAAAAAGTAGCTACCAAAAATGAGTTATTGTTTATAAATATCTGCATATTTGTAATGTTGTCGAAGAGTAAAATGGGAAATAGATAAATGGCATACGCAACGGATACTACGATTAGTGACAGAATAAAAGGAATAGGAATAACCCCTAATATAAATATAATAGTAATCATTATGCCTGCATAGTATGTTGATTGATGACCTCCAAAAGACAATATCATAAGTTCAAGCATAGCTGAAGTTAAAATGCCAGCTGAAATAATTATGGCATATTGGAAATGTTTATTTTTGGTTTGTCTATTTATTAAATGTAAAATAGCCATTAAAAAGGCACAGGTTAATCTGTAAAACAAAAATTTTGAAAAATTTTCTGGAGTCACAAAATAATCTAAAGTACTCATCAAGATAATTATTAAGGCTCCTGCGATTAAAGCAAATGAACTCCAGAATTTTATTAATTTCAGAGTCTCCTGCTCTATATATTTATTCTTATCCATTCTTAATCTTTTCTGATTTTATAAAATTTCTTTTTACAATAAAAATAGTGGATCAAAAATCATTATCTGCTCTAACTTTTTCATTAATTTTTTGTCTCTTGTACAACTAACGTTTTTGTTAAATCAATTATGTGTTTCACAGTAGTAACTTGAGGAATATCCTCATCACGTACGGAGACTTTATATTTTTTCTCAATTGCTACTACTATCTCTATAGATTTAATGGAATCAATCTCTAAATCCTTTGCTAAATTAGCATCAAGATTTATTTCTTCTTCATCAACTCCGGAGACCTCAGAGATTATCGATATAATTCCTTTTTCTACACTTTCCACATTTTCAACCATTTTCTCTTTCATGCCCTCTTATCTTCTCCTTAGTGAATAAATTTTTTCAATACTAATGATGCATTATTGCCACCAAAGGCATATGAGTTATTCAACGCTATATTTACTTTATGTTTCCTTGCCTGATTTGGTACGCAGTCAATATCACATTCAGGGTCAGGTGCCTCAAAATTTATAGTTGGTGGAATAATGTCATTTTTAACAGCAAGAGCACAGGCAATAGCCTCAAGTGCCGAGGCTGCGCCCATAGTATGACCCAGCATGGATTTGATAGAACTTACAGGTATTTGCTTATAACGAGACCCCAAAACTTCTTTAATAGCAGCGCACTCTATTTTGTCATTAATTAGGGTTCCTGTGCCATGTGCACTTATGTAATCCACATCCTCTTTCTTAATACCAGCCTCACGCATTGCCTTTTTTATACACTGAGAAACACCTTCTGTGGATGGCTGTGTCATATGCTGGGCATCACAGCTAAAACCATAACCTAAGATCTCAGCATATATGGGTGCATTTCTTTTCAAGGCGTTTTCCAATGACTCCAAGACAAGTACCCCTGAACCTTCAGCAACTATTATACCTTTTCTATTTTTATCAAATGGCTGGCATTTATCAGGAGCAACTGCTGAAAATTGATTAAAGCCTGTGAAAGATATTCTCGAGAAGGGTTCAGATCCACCTGCGATGATAATATCTGCCCTGTTAAAACGTATAAGATCATACCCATAACCTATTGCATAATTTCCAGCAGCACAGGCAGTAGAAAGCATAAAATTAGGGCCATTTAGATTTAGTTCTTTAGCTATGATTGCAGGTGTTGTATGAGTTGGAAGTTGACATATTAAATTTTCATCGATTGCTTCTTTTTTAATATATTTGTTATTAATTTCTTCTATTACCTGTATCGAACCTGTAGTTGTTCCAATGCAGGTACCAATCTGCATATTTAAAATATCATCTTGGGATATTTTTGCATCTTTAATTGTAAGCTTCGCTGCTGCAAGGGCAAGTTGTGATGCTCGACTAAGAAATTTTAAACGCTCTTTAGGAATAAAATCTTCAGGATTGAAATTTTTGACTTCTCCACCATTGTGTGTGAAGTGATTTGAAGTATCAAAGGAAGAAACAGGGCTTATGCCGGATTTACCTTTAAGAAGGCTATCCCAGAATTCCTGCCAACCGATACCGATTGAGGAGATAACCCCAAGCCCTGTTATAACAACTCTCTTATTCATTGATTGTTAAAACAACTGATGTCATGTGGTTGATATTAATCAAGAAGCAATTTAGAGACGAGATTCCTCGCTTTGCCCGGAATGACAGTTTAGTTATTATACTTTTTATCATTAAGCTTCGTCCTTAACACTAAAAACAAGTTCTGCCTCTGATACCTTTTTATCATCAACAAATGCCTCTACTGATACGAATGCACCATTTGGCAGAGACTTGACATTAACTGCCTTTATCTTTAATTGGTCTCCGGGAACAACAGGATGTAAAAACCGAGCTTTTACTGATCCAAAGTAATAAATAGGTTTTTTTTCGCCTTCTTTTTTTTCTTTATCAATGGCAAAGAGGATTATAGAAGTCTGTGCCATTGCCTCTATTATTACAGCGCCGGGCAAAATAGCTTTTTCAGGGAAGTGGCCAAGAAGAAGTATATCATTACCCGAGACATTTTTTATTGAGACTGCATGTTTACCCGGTTCAACTTCAAGTACTTTATCAATCATGATAAAGGGAAAACGCTGAGGTATGAGCTTTTTTATCTCTTCAAAATCAAGCGTCATTATTGTTCTCCTTATTTATACCTGCCTAATATAATCGCAGAGTTCTGGCCGTAAGGATCAACTGAAGTTGCAAGAACCGTATTTATATTTTTTTGCCTTGGTATATTCGGCACATAATCAAGATCGCACTCAGGGTCTTTTTCTTTGTAATTTAGGGTAGGGGGGATTATACCTTTCTTTAAGGCTCCAACTGCTGCTGCTAATGAAAGAGCGCCTGAAGCAGAAAATGATTCCCCTACCATCGATTTTATTGAACTTACAGTGATATTGAGAACATGCTCTCCGAAGATATCTTTTATAACCTTCGTTTCCATCCTGTCAAGTCCTTTTGTTGAATTAGCACAGGAAGATATATAGTCTATATCCCCTGGATTAAGGGATGCATCTTTTAATGCAAGGGAAATAGCATTTTTTAATCCTGTTCCTGCATGTTTGAAGTCTCGATCTGCTAATGGATCAAAGGCATTTCCGTAACCCTTTACCACTGCCAGTATCTCCATACCTCTTTTAAGTGCATGTTCTAAATCTTCAAGAACAAGAACTGCCGCCCCTTCTGAAAGGACTATCCCGTTTCTTCTCGCATCGAAAGGACAGCATATCGGTTCTGAGCCATCTGTTCCTGATAAACATTTGAGATTATGGAATCCGAGAAAAGTCTCTTCGCAGAGTTCTTCTACACCACCGGCAAGAACTACATTGGCTCTGTTTAGTTTAATAAAATCTGATGCATAATAAATTGCATCAAGACCTGCACAAAACCCTGTGGATATTGTTGTATTAAAGCCCTTTATTTTGAACCGAATCGAGACCTGGCTTGCAGGAGAATTTATTACAGTATTAGGAAAGTGTGACGGATTTACATATTTGGGGCCCTCAATAAGACCTTCACGGTCAAACTGTGAAATACTGTGGAGACTTCCGAATGTTGTTCCAATAGATACTCCTATAGAATGTGTGTTCTCGTCTGTAATCTGGAGGTTGGCATCATCTATGGCGAGTTTCGCAGCAGAGCTTATAAGTCTTGTGCTTCTATCAAGGGTGCGAAGGCCCTTCTTACCAAGAAATAAAACAGGGTCAAAATTTATCTCCCCTGCGATATGGACATTAAAGGGAAATGTATCAAAGAGGCTTATTGTTCTAAATCCTGTTTTACCATGGAATAATCCATCCCAATAATTAACTCTGCCGATACCGATAGGTGAGAGAATACCTATGCCTGTTATGACAACAGTTTTATTCATAAGGTATTACTATTATACACCAGTTACGGTAACTTCTCAATAAATTCGGGTAATGATCAAAAAATGCTGTACAAAGAAGGGGGGCGTGTGCTATAAGCATGATGCATGAGAGTACCAAAGATAGAGATTCCCAAAATTCCTCCAGAAGAA
>JBGOWS010000251.1:0-3546 GCA_041478735.1 Thermodesulfovibrionia bacterium
TTCAAGCGGCTGGATGTAATTCCAGCTTATGAGATTATAAGGAAGGTGCTTTTTAAAGAGCTTCATCAGGTCCTCTCCGCCTCTTTCAACCCCGAGCCGTCGCATAATCCCCCTTGCTCCTACATCAACCGCAATGAGAACTGCCTCTGAATTATAGCCCTGGAGTTTAACGTCATTCACCCTTACGACCTTTGCGCCGTTTGCATCAACGATCTGTTTATCGAGAATATCCCTGACTAATATGAGGTCTTTTTCGTTAAGCTCATACGGCTGAAGGGTTTCACCGTAAACATTTGCAGAGATTATCCTCTTGTTGAATATGTTCAGGTCAGTCCAGGGAAGTTTGAAAATCTTATTTTTCTTCTCTATTATCAGGGCAGAGACCTTCGGGAGTAGCTCGCCTTTAACAATCATGAGGTCTTTTACTCTGCCGAGTTCGTCGCCCTTAGGGTCAAGAATGGGCTTTTTCAGTATTTCACTAACAAAAAGTTCACTAAAAAAAGGCATCTATTTCCTCCGAAACATGAATTCGTAAGGTTTAATTTTTCTGAAATTTATCTCACCCTCCCCAACCCCTCCCATCAAGGGAGGGGCTTATTTATCAACCCTCTCCCACAGGGGTAGAGGGGATTCCCCTCTTGAGAGGGGTGTAGGGGTGTGTTCCCCTCCCTTGCCCGCCCCGCTTCGCGGAGCGAGGCCGGGGATGGGAGGGGTTGGGGAGGGTGCCCATTTGAGACTTTTGCAATTAGCTCAACTGAATTCTAATTTTAAAAAGTATAGCCCACATGTTTTTATTTCGGCAACATGAAATTAAACCTTTACAAGCCGCCCAACTTTTATTCCAATAAGCCTTACCTTCTTTTTCAATTCAATCCTTCCAAGTGCCTCAAATGCTGCCTTTCGAACGATATCTATTGAATCAGTAAAATCATCAAGCGTCTTTGCTCTTGTATGGGTCTTAAAATCGCTAAATCTTATTTTAATTGTAACGGTTTTTCCTTTATAACCAAACTGTTTCATGTTATCCACAACATCCTGTGTAAGCTCTGCAAGGTTTTTAGCGATTGTCTGCCAGTTATCTGTATCGGTCTGGAAGGTAAACTCCCTGCTCATAGACTTTGGCTCCCAGTGTGTCACTACAGGGCTTTCATCTAGTCCCTTCGATGCCTCATAGAGATAACGGCCATAGGACTGACCAAAATGTGCAACCAGCTCTTCAAGGGGCTTTGATGCAAGCTTGCCTATTGTATTAATTCCAATATCCTTAAGACAAGCCTCTGTCTTTGGACCTACTCCCCAAAGCTTTCTCACAGGCAGAGGCCATATTAACCTCTCAATATCTTTTTCAGAAACTATTGTAAGGCCGTCAGGTTTTTTCATATCAGATGCGATCTTTGCGACTAACTTGTTTGGAGCAATACCTATGGAGCATGTAAGGTCCAGCTCATCTTTTATCTTCTTCTTTATCTCCATGGCAATTTCTTCAGAGCCTATATTTAAATCGGATATATCAAGAAATGCCTCATCTATTCCCACATCTTCAAGTAAAGGAGTAAAGCTTCGGAGTATGCCCTTTATTATCTTTGATACCCTCAGGTACTCATCGTAATCAACCGGCAGGAATACAGCCTCAGGGCATAACCTGTATGCTGTCCTCAAAGACATTGCAGAATGGATACCGTATTTTCTTGCTTCATAAGATGCGGTCGACACTACACCCCTCTTAGTTGGATCACCTGCTCCGCCTATGACAACAGGTTTACCTATTAATTCAGGATGCCTCTTCTGTTCAACAGCAGCAAAAAAGGCATCCATGTCTATGTGAAGGATGCGACGCATGATAATTTATTCTATCAGAAATCATCTTTGCGCACTCAAACCTCGCCTTTCTTTTTACAGGTAATCCTCTGTAGAATAAGTAGAATAATAGTTAATCAAATTTGAACTTTGAGGGTTACTAATAAGACCATAAATAAAGCCACCTGTATGTCATTCCCGCTTGTCGGGAATCTTTCTGAAATGTCTCATTATTAGGGGGATTCCAGAAGGATTCTGGACAAGCCAGAATGACAGTACTTAATCCATAAATGTGGTTTTACTATGAACTTTTTAGTAATATTAATATCTCATAAATTTTCAGAGGGTATAATTTGGACAAACTTATAATTCGCGGTGGTAAGAAACTTAAAGGTGAAGTTTATATAAGCGGGGCAAAAAATGCAGCCCTCCCTATATTAGCAGCATCCATCCTCGCATCTGGATCAAGCATTATAAGCAGGGTTCCTAATTTGAAGGATGTCATCACTATTGGCAAACTGCTTACATACTTCGGTGCAGGGTTTCTCTATAAAGATGGGAAGGCGATTATAAACACAGAAAGGATCAGCACACTCGAAGCACCTTATGACCTTGTAAGGACAATGCGTGCTTCTATCCTCGTACTTGGACCGTTGCTTGCAAGATTTGGCAGGGCAAAAGTATCTCTTCCAGGAGGGTGTGCTATTGGTGCAAGGCCCATAAATCTGCATCTGATGGGTCTTGAAAAGATGGGTGCAGATATAAAACTCGAATCAGGCTATGTTATTGCTAAAGGGAAAAGACTTAAAGGCGCATCAATCTACTTTGACACACCAACGGTCACAGGAACTGAAAACCTGATGATGGCTGCATCACTCGCAAAAGGCAGAACTTTATTAGAGAATGCTGCGAGGGAGCCCGAGGTAGTTGATCTCGCTAATGCCCTAATTTCGATGGGGGCAAAAATAAAAGGTGCGGGAGAGAGCATCATTGAGATAGAAGGAGTAGACGAACTTAGGCCGGTACACTATTCAATAATACCTGACAGGATTGAGGCAGGAACATTTATGACGATTGCGGGTATTACAGGTGGTGATATTATTATTAAAGGGTGCAGACAGGAACATCTTGATGCTCCAATGATGAAACTCAAGGAGGCTGGGCTTGCATTTGAGCATGTTCCGGATGGCATCCGCGTACTTGGCCCATCCAGGCCAAAGGCTGCTGATGTAAAGACAATGCAATATCCTGCTTTCCCGACTGATATGCAGGCACAGTTTATGGCTCTTATGAGCATCGCCGATGGTACAAGCATAATCAAAGAAACAATTTTCGAAAACAGGTTTATGCATGTTGCAGAACTCAGGAGGATGGGGGCTGACATCACAGTGGAAGGCGGGACCGCAACAGTAAAAGGAACTGCAAAGCTAAAGTGTGCACCTCTAATGGCAACTGATTTAAGGGCGAGTGCAGCACTTGTTGTAGCAGCGCTTGCAGCAAAAGGAGAGACTACTATACACAGACTTTACCACCTTGACAGGGGATATGAAAAGATAAAAGAAAAGCTGATTAAGCTTGGCGCAGATGTCAGGAGAGTAAAGGAATAATGGGTTTATATCATAACATCGCAAACTAAAAAAATATCATAACATCGCAAACCATTTTTAACATCGTCTAAACTCCTCCCAAAAACTTTTTGGGAGGAGAGAGGCGATGAAGAATCAAAATGAGCATGAAAAACGCTGTAAA